>JBDKJJ010000269.1:0-5032 GCA_039796635.1 Bacteroidota bacterium | reverse complement strand
ATAATAAACGCAGAATCTTGCTTTGCAAAAGCAGAAAGTTTTTCGCCACTACTACTATCGGTTACGTATCCGTTTATGGTTATTTGTGCCTTTGAAAAAAACGGCAGTAATAACACTAAAAGAAGCGTTATTTTTTTTGTCATATTTATGATTTTGATTTTGAAATAGAAGTTGTTAACGAAAGATAAACGAAATTATTTTTAATCTTAAAAATCAACTTTATAATAGAATAACGGTAGAAATCCTAATTGATGTTTTTCAAAAGTTTCATTTTTATCTGCATTGTACTCAATGCTTAAAATATTTTTATTTTTTAAAATGTTTACCAAATCAATGGCTACTTCATGAGCTATTTTTTTTGAGTTAATTCTGATTCCTAATTTTAAATCTGCCCTGAAATATTCTTTGGTTTGATGAGAATTGCGGCTTGATTGAACAATTACTCCATCACCAAAAGCTTTTGATTTTGCTAAATCATAATCACTAAATCTTTTACCGCCACCATAAGTAATTTTACCACCTGTAGTAAAAGTTGATTTTTTTGAAATGGCTTTTTCATAACCACATAAACCATTTATCACAAAGTTTCCGTTAAAATCGGTGTTACGTTCAATGCCATCATTACCAGTTGCTTTTGAATTATATAAACTTCCAGTAATCATGTAATAAAATCCTTTACTGAAAAATTTTTCTAATGTGAATTCAATTCCATAGTTTTTTCCAGTTCCCTTGTTTGTTAAAGTATCAGGGAAAAAACGTTCAAATCCTGAACCCATATTAAGTAACGAAAAGCTACTTCCTACTTTAGTTTCAATAGGAACATTGAATAAATATTGATAATAAATTTCAGATTTTAATCGTAAGTTTTTGTTTAACACTTTATCATATCCTAACACCAAATGAAAACTTTTGGTAAACCCCATATTGATATTATGCATTTGATTAGAAGATGAAGTAGGGTAGTGGTAAAAATAAGTATATATAGGCTGAAGTTGGCTGTGCAAGCCTGTTCCGAAACTTAAAGTTTGGTTATGTTTTAATATCTTTTTAATGCCTAATCGTGGTTCAAATGATTTACTGTTACTATTCAATGTGAAAATTTGAGAATGAACTCCTGCAGTTAAAATCAAACTATCTGTTATTCTGAATTTATATTGCACATAAGGCTGTATTAAAAATGCTGTACCATCATAATTCCATCTGTTCTGCCAATTTGTGGTGAATTCACGAATGCTATCTTTTAGTTGAATTAAATATTCATCTACATTTATTCCTATTTTTAGTGTATGCTGAGCACCCATTTTTTTATTTAAAAACCATGCTAATGCATTTTTGCCAGTAGCAAAATTGTAGCCTAAAATAGCTTTTGTTGAATCAATTTTATAATCAGCATTTCTATAAATTCTTATGTGATGTGCATCAACCATTTGATATTGTTTTGAAACAATAATTTTGGTAAATGCAGTTGCTGAAATTTTATGTTGATAGCTAATACCAGCAACGCCCATATTCGATTTAAAAAATTGGTCACGGTCGTTCTCACCATAAGTTTCAGTAGGCGGTGATGTATATTTACTTACTATCAAATCTATATCGCTTTTACCACCTATTCCGAATAAAGTAATAGTTCCTTTTTTTGAAATCGGAAAATTTAATTTAATAGTTGCGTCCTGATATTTAGGAATTGAATTGGTGCCAATTGGAATATGCAATGCATTCAGCCAATCTAAAGTTGCATACCTATAAGCAATTACAAATGATGATTTATGCTTTTTTGAAATCGGGCCTTCAGCGGCTAATTCAGCACCCATCACACCAAATTGAATAGTGCCTTCATACTTATCTTTATTTCCGTTTTTTAATTTCAAATCAAAAACACTTGAAGTACTATTGCCATATTCAGCAGGAAAAGCACCCGTAAAAAAATCAGAATTAGCTAAAGTTTTATTGTTGATGATACTTACTGGCCCACCTGTTGAGCCCGGTATATTGAAATGATTTGGGTTGAAAATGGCAATATCATCTAATCGCCACAAAACACCCAAAGGCGAATTTCCTCTAACTACAATATCATTCCTTGAATCATCAGTGCCACTTACACCTGCAAAATTGCTTGCCATACGGGCAGGGTCTTGCCTACTTCCAGCATAACGTTCTGTTTCTAATACATCAAAAGTTCGGGCACTTACACTTGCCATATCATTAAGGGCAGTTTTTTTATCATAAGCAATAATTTTAATTTCTTTTAATTGTTGTAAACTAGGTTCTAACTCAAAATACAAAACCACTTGCTTACCGCTTGTTACCAAAATATTTTGAACGGTAACTGTATTATACCCAATCATTTTGCAGGTGAAATTATGTTTGCCAACTGGAATATTTTCAAACCTAAAATTCCCATCAAAATCACTGATACAGCCAGTTTTGAAAGTTGAATCATCCGTCATAATTATCATAGCACCTGTTAACAATTCTCGAGTTTCTTTATCTAAAACCGTTCCTTTTACAATTTGTGTAAATTGTGCTTTAGATTCTTTTATTGAAAGGGAAAGAATAACTATAATTACGAAGAAGATTTTTTTATTCATTTTTTGAAAATTCAGTATCATCAAAAATAAAAAAATATTGCTCAATTTTTTATTCATAAATAAAGTTGTTGTACACAACTTAGTATTTTTATAATACATTAATATTTCTAAATTTTTAATTTTTGTAATATCGAAAATTTTGAAAATATATCATTAGCAGGAAATAGGTTTTATCCTTTATTTATGCACTATAAACCCAAACAATTGTTTGAGGTAATAGTGAAGAAAGATGATTATGAAGAAGATGCAATTGTAGCGGCAATGGCATTAATTAATGAGCAGAATTTGCAACATAGCTTGCAAATTGTACTTAGTAGAAATGATGATAAAAAGAAACAAAAGGAGGAAGAAAAACTTCAAAAAATAAAAGAAAAGGAAGAACATTACCAGCAAGTAAGCCAGTTTCAGGAAGATGGTATTGTGTTTTCTGTTTCGTTAGATAATGTGGTTGAATTTGAAAAAAGGTTGAATGAAGAAGGAATTGAATATTACAGGTACGATAAAATATCTGATTTTGAAGTAGATGCTTTACCAACCCAAAATTATTATTTTAACAAACGATATGCAGATGAGGTAAATGTAATTTGCCAAGAAATTGATTTGGTAAAATTAAAAGTGTTAGAAAGTAAAAAGCCTACAAAATATTTGGAAATATATGTTTTGGTGGGTATTGTAATTATTATTGGAGTTGTGTTTAAGCTGTTAAATATATTTTAAAATCATGAATGAATTTAGCAGTAGTTCGGCAGTAGTGATGCGTAGGCGTTGGAAAAATGCACGTAGAAGAATCAAATCATTGCCTTTGGGGATTGATTTTTTTAAATATGGATTCAATAAACTTTATGAGAAATATTTAAAACTAATTAAAAGCACCAAGGTTGCTCACCCAAGTTCAATCATGATTGAAGTAACCAATCATTGTAATTTAAAATGTATTACTTGCCCTCGAGAATATTCATTTGGTGAAAAAATGGATAAAGGTTTTATTGAATTATCACAATTAAAAAAAGTAGTTGATGAAGCTTTTCCTTACGTTGATTCAATAGGTTTAACTGGCTTGGGCGAAACCATGATGTACAAAGATTTAATTCCTGCTATTAATTATATCCGAAGCAAAAACAATGGTATTATTATTTTTATTTCCATTAATGCACATCTACCTAAAAGCGTTGAAATTGCTTCGCAAATAAATGATAAGATTGATACCATTCAAATATCAATTGATGGAATGAATGAAGTGTATGATTTGGTTAGAAAAGAAGGCAATTATTCCTACTTTATTGAAAATGTTAAAAAAATCACTGCTGATGCCAAGGGCAAACGTGCAGATGTTTTGTTCAATATGGTGGTGTTGAAAGAAAATTATTTTCAGATGGTTGATATTGTTCAATTAGCATTTGAAATAGGAGTGAAGTATGTTAACTTCCAAACTATGAATTTGGCCTCCATTTCAGGTTGGGATAATTCAATTTATGATTTTTACTCAACTACCCAATTCAGAAATCAATTATCATTAGCTTTTCAAAAAGCAGATAAATTAGGTATTGAAATGAGTTCATTCGATTTTGAAACCAAAAATAACTTTCAAAAATGCTTATTACCTTGGGGACATTTTTATGTGTCATGGAATGGCTGGATGACACCATGTTGTGCCAAACCATTCCCTAAGGAACTAAATTTTGGAAACGTTTTTACGGAAGGCTTAATGACAACTTTAAACTCAGATGGATACAGAAATTTTAGGCATAAATGGTATAAAAATGAAACACCTGAATTTTGTACCAATTGCCACATCATTGAATTGAAAGTTGATGATTTAAATTAATTCTTGTTTAACAGATGTTTTTGCTTTTCTTAATCTACTTAAATGTTGAGGAGTAACTCCTAAAAATGAAGCTAAATACTGCAATGGTACGCTTTGCAATAAATAAGGCTTGTTTTTTAAAAGATATTGATATCTTTCTTCAGCTGAATTAATTTGTAACATTGCAATTCGTTTCATTAATATATTTGAAAAATTATCATAAACAAATTGAGTTACTTTCTGAGTTTCAGGCACTTCTAAATATAATTTTTCTAAATCAGAACGATGTATTACAAAAATTTCAGAATCAATAATTGCCTTTAATGCCTCCTTTGATGGCTTTCTTGTATTGAAGCTATATTTTGAAGTAATAAATTCATTTGGAAAAGCAAAATAGCATGTGGTTTCTTGATTATCTTTTGATTGATAATAAAATCGCACAATCCCTTTGGTTAAAAAACCAACACAATCACAAGTTTCATCTATATTTATAAAGTAAGTATCTTTAGGAATTACAACTTTTTTAAAGTGAGAAAGTATAAAATCAATTTTTTCAGGCGACAATGAAACAAGCTTGTTTATGTAAATCTTTAGTTCAGTCATTATTTTATAGTTGATACTTTATGATACCAATGATTGT
>JBDKJJ010000268.1:0-4698 GCA_039796635.1 Bacteroidota bacterium | reverse complement strand
TTTTAGCAATTCTTTATTAATTGATAAACACAATCGTATATTTTTTTCGTAATTATTAACTGTAAAATTTATTCCGGCATTAATAAATTGCTCAATAGATTCATTTAAGAAAATTGGAAGTTTATGAATAGTTGTTGCCCAATTTAATGATGCCCAAAAAATAAAATCGTCATCTTTTTTAAGAGATTCCACATTCAAATTTTTAAATGTTTTTATTTTTCCTTGCAAGTAATTTCTGATACTGGCAAATGCAATTTCACAATCATCTTCCTTAATAAAATCAATATAATCAAGCCATTGAGGCATGGTTACAAAATCAACTTCATCTAATATATTTTTACAAACATGATTAAAAGTGGTGGCAAAATATGGTGAAACAAAATCAACAAAAGCAATTTCGTTTTTAAAATCTTTCCATAAATAATATTGATTGAAGTATTTATTGAATTGATTTTTTTCTAACAAATTCAATAAAGATTTTTGACTCCAAACTTGCTGATGAAAATTCAATCTGTTATAAAAATCAGGTTTATCTAACTCAATTATAACTTCATTTTTATCATAAGTAAATCCATCAATTTTTATAATTCCATTTTCAGCAATTGCAAATTCAGCCAACAACAATTTTTTAAGTTTTGGTAATTGCATAACATCATTCAAAATTTCATTTGAAATTTGAAGATGATTAAAAAGTCGTATGGGTGATTGGTATTGCATTTAACCTATACCAGTTCCTTTAAAATTAGTATTGTTATAATTCTCCTTCGGAATATTCCGTAATCTAGCAATTGTAAGAACTTGTTCTCTAAATTCTACAAAACTTTCTTTCTCCAATGATTTTTCAGCTAGACCGAATAATATTTTTACAGCATTATAATTCTTAAACATACTTTCATCATATTCCTTAAACTCAAAAAATTTACCAATCAAAAATGAATTAGTATTGTATAAAATATCCCAAGCCAACTCATTTAATTGTTGCGTATAATTTTTGATTATTGAAGGATTTTTCACCTTCAAAACCATTACCTCATTGCGTTGCAAAGCAATGTAACGCTTAGTAAGTGTTTCCTTATTGTGGTCAATACTTTTAATAATTTCTTCGGTATAATCTTTCAAATCAAAATATTCTTTTTGCAATGAATTCAATCTATCATTACCACCAATTTTATCAAACTCCTGAGAAATATTTCTGATAGTTTCAGCAATGTAATATTTTTTATCACTGTTGTCAGTAGGTTTTATTTTTTCAATATCAGCTTTATGTACTTGCAAATTATTGAGCAATGCTTCGGTTTGAATTTGCCAAATATCATTTTCGTTAAATTGCATTTCACGAATGGCATTATTCAATTCCGTTTCTAAAAATTGATATTGTTCTTTTAATCGAGCAATATTTATGGTTGATTCTGAAATTGAAAATACATTTTTAAATTTCTGGTTTGTCATCACTAACAATACTTCAACAGTGAGTTCTCTTGATTCAGAAATATACATTTGAATTTCAATATCTGAGCCTTTCAATAAATCAGATGTTAAATCTTTACCATTAATTTCAATCACACCAATTGGTAAATTTGAAATTGCACGTGAATTTCTATCTCCTTCTAAAATATTAATTACAATGTTTTCAGCAGCGCCTTTTGCAATTGTTCTTGATATTTCACGATAGATATTTTTCTTTTGCGGCAAAATACTGTTACGTTCAAACACAGCTTGAAGCTTAGTAGTTTTGTTTTCTGTATCATCAATTTCAATACAAATATCTTTCGGCAAAGGTTGTCCATCAATGCTAAACAAACCATTTGTGATTTCAATATTTTGAAGAAGCGAATTTATTTCATGATTTTTTTCATCATAAAATTTCATTATAAATTGATTGGCAACTTTTTTTTGTAGTGGCAAAAATTCTGTAAACTTTGTACCAGCTTTTACCATTCCGCTATCATATCCACCATCATTTCTTGTGATTCGATAATTTAAATTTTCAGCGTATCCATCAATTCTTACAATTAAAACTTCTTCCAAATCATTAGTAGTTTTATTGTAAGATGTAATTACTTTGGTTGATGAATATGGGTTAAAATTTAAATCTTCATCTTGATTATAAGCAATGATTTGCCCATCATTACTTACATAAATTCCTGAATCTTTTGGTTCGTAATATTTATTGGCTGCATAATACGCAGCCCCTACTGCAACAGCTGTTGTAGGGTCAATTGAAGTATTAACTACTATGCCAGTTTGCTTAAATAATTCTTCACGAACAAATGGAATATAAGTGCTGCCACCCACTAAAATAATTTGATTTATTTGTGTTGATTCAATATTATTTCGTGCAATGATTTGCTGAATAAAATTGATAGTATCCTGTATATATGGCGAAATAATTTCATTAAATCTTTCCCGAGTAATACTGAAATAAAAATCATAATTTTTGAAATCAATTTCAGCACTAAATTCAATATCAGTTTCCGTTTGATTGGATAGATTTTTTTTTGCTTCTTCGGCAATGTATAATAGTAAATAATTTAATTTTTCATACTTGCCATATTTCACTTTTATTTCCTCAGTTAAAGCTTCAAAACCAGTTTGTTTAACTATTTCAGGAATTATCAATTTTTCAACAATGGCTTGATCGAAATCCATTCCACCTAAAAAATTATTGCCTTCATGGTCTGCAATTTTTAATTCGCCATTATTAATATTTACCAACGCCACATCAAAAGTGCCACCACCTAAATCATACACCAACCAACTTCCAGTTTCGTTAGTTTGTTCTGTTAAATTATTAAAATAAGCTAAACTTGCTGCAATAGGTTCTTGCAATAAATAAACAGCCTCAAGTCCTGCTTCTTCACCAGCTTTTTTTGTAGCACTACTTTGCACTGTATTAAATGATGCAGGAATCGTAATTACAGCAGCCTTGCATATTTCACCACTTTGAATAAAATTTTGTAATTCTTTCAAAACATAAGATGATAGCTGAATTGGAGTTACATTTTCATCTAAGCTAACTACATAATATTTTTCATCAGTACCCATTTTTCGCTTAAATCCACCAAACACATGTATTGAGTCTTTTTGAAGAAGCTCTCTTGCTTTGTCACCAATTATTATTCTATTATTTCTGAAGGCTACAACACTTGGTAAAGTTTCTTTATGTCCGTTAGGATTTTTGAAAACAGTTACTTGCCCATTTTCATATTTCGCAATTAATGAATTTGTTGTACCTAAATCAATTCCGTATTTTACTGCTTGCATATTAAATTTCAAATATTTTCAACTATTACAATTCCTTTTTGCACAATGGTTGAGTTCCCATTTTCATGTTTATGAATAATAGGTTTTATCACTTGAGTGATTTTTAAATTACTACCTAATCCACCACTGATTGAAGCTTCACAATCGGTTCTGGTTTCTGCATACTTTTCGCCAACAGGATTATGATATGTGTATCCCTCAGCTTCAATAGTTTGTTTTATACGATTGAAATTTCGTTCAAATTTTCCATCCAAATTTTCTAATTTCAATTTAGTTTCTATTTCAAATAATTGGTTGATAATTGCTTTAATCATAAAGTAAAATATTAAGTATTCAAAGATAGTTTTATAAGGTCATTTTATATTTCGAATCTTATCAAAAATCTAACTTTATAACCCAAGCATCAGAGTTGTTCTGAGTTTTACTTTTATTAAATTTCAGCTTATTGCCTTCAACTTTTATTTTCAACGAAGTATTGCAAAGCAAATTTGCTTTTTTGATGGAAGTAGAAAATTTAGGTAATTCTATTTCTTCAGGCAAAATATCATTTTCATTTTTCTTTAAAATGATAGCGTAAATGTTTTTTCCGTTTTGGGTAAACACCAAATTTTTAAATTGATACGGATAAACAGGATGCGTATTATAAATCGCTTCACCATTAATTTTCATCCAATCGCCCATTTGTTGCAAACGAACATACGCAGTTGAATCCCATTCGCCATCAGCATTCGGAGCAATGTTCAATAAAAAATTTCCACCTCTTGAAACAATTTTCGCTAGCGTTTGAATCAACTGCATGGATGATTTGTATTTATCATTTGGCACCCAACTCCACGAAGAAGCCATGGTCATACAAGTCTCCCAAGGGTAAGGCAAAAGTGTGTCGGGCAGTTGCTGTTCGGGCGTTAAATAATTTTGATTTTCGGTTGGCACATCTCTGTCCACTACAATCAAACCAGGTTGGTAACTACGAGCCATGGCAGCAATTTCATTCATATTAATATCTTGGTCATTTCTTATTTTATAATTTCTATAATCATCCAAACTATCAGGCCTAACCCAACCACCATCTAACCAAAGTATATCCACCTTACCATAATTTTTCATCAACTCTTCAATTTGATTTCGGGTAAACGTTCTATAAGCTTTCCACTTTTCAGGATATTTTTTAATGTCATAATTCGGATTTCTGTCTAAGGGCGGAAAGTATGGCGACCAATAGTTTTCACAATGCCAATCAGGCTTTGAGAAGTATGTACCTATCCAAAAATTTTGTTTGCGAAATGCATTGAAAATTTCTTTTGTTACATCAGCCTTTATATTTTTTGAAAACGGACATTTATCCGAAGTGATTTTATAATCCGTTTGTTTAGTATCAAACATGCAAAACCCATCATGATGTTTTGTGGTGAATATCACATATTTCATTCCTGC
>JBDKJJ010000267.1:0-3883 GCA_039796635.1 Bacteroidota bacterium | reverse complement strand
GATTTGAAATTGGAATTCAAACTGTAAATCAAAAGGCAAATTTAGAAGTAAGCCGAAAACAAAATTTTGACAAAACAAGCGGTGTAATTTTAAATTTGAAAGATAAAATTGAAATGCATCTTGATTTAATTGTTGGATTGCCTTTAGATTATTGGGAAGACATTAAATACAGCTTTGAAGAGGTTTTTAAGCTTTATCCGCCTGAATTACAACTTGGATTTTTAAAATTTTTGAAAGGCACACCTGTTCGTCATAAATATGCTCAGCATGATTATGTTTTCGATTCAATGCCACCTTATCAAATCATAAAAAGTAAATATTTATCCGAACATGAATTGCAACAAGTAACTGTTGCTGAAAATGCTTTAGAAATTTATTGGAATAAAAAACGGACATTAAATACTTTAAAATACGTAACTGAAAAGTACAGCATTTTTGATTTTTTGCTTGGGCTTGGTAATTATTTTGCTACGCAAAAAAGCTTTCATCAACACTATTTAAAAGATATTTATGATATAGCTTTTCAATATGCTGAAATTAATTTTAAAGATGATAAGATTGTTAAAGAGCTAATTGCAATTGATTATTATTTGCAAAATAAAGTTCGTCCACAAATTTTATACATTGATGATTTACCAAAGAAGGAGAAAAATAAAATTTTAATCAATTTAAAATTGAATCTTCAAAAATATAGATTTATAGCAATACCAATTTCATTTGATTTTACAAAATTGCAATCGGAAAATGAGATTCAAAAAGGAAGCTTCTTGTTGATTTTTCAATATTCAGGAACTGAAAAGCCTGAAATTGTAAATTGCATTTCTGAATTCAAAAAAGAGGCTGACAATCTTGCTGATTGAATTTAGTAGTTGTAGTTTTTTTGTCGCAATTAAACTTACCTTTGCATCCCAATTTGAATTTTTGTCAGAAAACGTACAATGGCATTATTTCTGAAAAAATGGTTTCACTCAATTTTATCTTTAACTAATTAAATAATAACAAAAAATGGCAAAAGTAAAAGTAACACCAATCGCTGACAGAGTTTTAGTAAAACCTGCAGCTGCTGAAGAAAAAACTGCTTCAGGCATTATCATTCCTGACACTGCTAAAGAAAAACCTATGAGAGGTGAAGTAGTAGCTGTTGGTATGGGTAAAAAAGACGAACCAATGACTGTAAAATCAGGCGATACGGTATTGTATGGTAAATATGCTGGTACTGAAATCACGATTGAAGGTACTGAGTATTTAATCATGAGAGAAAGCGACATTTTCGCAATAATCTAAATCGAAAGTTATTAGGTTATTGAGTTACTAAGTTATTGGGTAAATGCAATTTCGGTTTCCTTGATAATTGAATAACTCATTAACTTATAAATCAACAAATCATTAAATCAATAAATCAAAAAATAAAATGGCAAAACTTGTAAATTTTAATACAGAAGCTCGTGAACACTTAAAAAAAGGTGTTGACCAGTTGGCTAATGCAGTAAAAGTTACTTTAGGACCTAAAGGTCGTAATGTAGTAATCGAAAAAAAATTTGGCGCACCACATGTAACCAAAGATGGTGTTACAGTGGCTAAAGAAATCGAATTGGAAAACAATTTGGAAAATATGGGTGCTCAAATGGTGAAAGAAGTTGCTTCTAAAACCAATGATGCAGCTGGAGATGGTACAACAACCGCAACTGTTTTAGCTCAAGCAATTATCACTCATGGTTTGAAAAACGTGGCTGCCGGTGCAAATCCGATGGATTTGAAACGTGGTATTGATGCAGCAGTAAAAACTGTGGTGGCTGAATTACAAAAAATGAGTAAAAAAGTTGGTGATGATATCGCTATGATTGAATCAGTTGGAACTATTTCTGCTAACAACGATGCCACCATCGGTAAGTTGATTGCTGAAGCTATGGCAAAGGTGAAGAAAGAAGGCGTTATTACTGTTGAAGAAGCTAAAGGCACTGAAACTACTGTTGAAGTGGTAGAAGGTATGCAATTCGACCGTGGTTATTTATCTCCATATTTCGTTACTAATACAGAAAATATGGAAGCTGAATTGGAAAATCCTTTCATTTTAATTTATGATAAAAAGATTTCTACGATGAAAGATTTATTACCAATTCTAGAAAAATCGGTTCAAGCTGGTCGCCCATTATTAATCATTTCAGAAGAAGTGGATGGTGAAGCTTTAGCAACTTTGGTAGTGAATAAAATCCGTGGTACAATAAAAATCTGTGCAGTGAAAGCTCCGGGTTTTGGAGATAGAAGAAAGGAAATGTTGCAAGATATTGCAGTGTTGACTGGTGGTACAGTTATTAGCGAAGAAATGGGACGTAAATTGGAAGATGCTCAATTAACTGATTTGGGTAAAGCTGAAAAAATTATTGTTGATAAAGACAATACAACAGTTGTGAATGGTAGCGGCAAAAAAGCTGACATCACGGCTCGTGTGGCTCAAATCAAAGCTCAAATTGAAAATACAACTTCTGATTACGACCGTGAAAAATTGCAAGAACGTCTAGCTAAATTAAGCGGCGGTGTTGCGGTATTGTATGTTGGTGCTGCTACTGAAGTTGAAATGAAAGAAAAGAAAGACCGTGTTGATGATGCTTTGCATGCTACCCGTGCTGCGGTTGAAGAAGGTATCGTTCCTGGTGGTGGTGTGGCTTATATCAGAGCTCAAGCTGCTTTAGATTCATTGAAAGGTACTAACGAAGATGAGCAAACAGGTATCGAAATTATCAAACGTGCTATTGAAGAACCATTGCGTACAATTGTTGCCAATGCTGGTATTGAAGGTAGTGTAGTGGTAATGAAAGTTCGTGAAGGCAAAAAAGATTTCGGTTTCAATGCTCGTACTGAACAATACGAAAACTTGTTGGCTGCCGGTGTTATCGACCCAACTAAAGTGAGCCGTGTTGCTTTAGAAAATGCTGCTTCAATTGCTGGTATGTTATTGACAACTGAATGTACTATTGCTGATAAACCAGAACCTAAAGCTGCTGCTATGCCTCCAATGCCAGGCGGTGGAATGGGAATGGATTACTAAAATGCAAGTACTAAGTATTTAGTACAAAGTATTAAGATGAAATACAGAAACGCTCAAGTAGAAATGCTTGGGCGTTTTTTTGTTTTATCGAAATTAAAATTTCACAAAGAACCACAAAGATTTTTCACTAAGGTACTCAAAGGTTCTCTCTGTGCAACTTCGTGTATCCTTTGTGTAACTTAGTGTAATAGAAAATTTTTAAAGATGAATTTACGGTATTTTTCTAAAAAAATAAATATCGGATAAATACTTTAATAATTTAACCGATATTATTATATTTGTGGTATGGAATGGAAAAATGTAAATTTTATTACGCCTGAAATTCAAGAATATTTGAATAGATTAGATGTCAAGCAACAACAGTTGGCTAATGCTCGTCCCTTGCCTGATGTTGCTCTACAACGCATCAAAGAAAATATGACTATTGAATGGACTTATAATTCAAATAGTATTGAAGGTAATACTTTTAGTTTGCAAGAAACAAAAATGGTATTGCAAGATGGAATTACGGTGGGTGGTAAATCGCTTCGTGAGCATTTTGAAACGGTAAATCATAAAGAGGGGATTGATTTTATTTATGATTTGGTTCATCCAAAATACAAAATTACAGAACGAGATATTTTATCAGTTCACGAATTGGTGATGAGTAAAATTGAAAGGGATTTTGCAGGCAGATTTAGAAATGGTGCTGTACGAATAACTGGTGCAAATTTTATTCCGCCTAATGCACTAAGAGTTCATGATTTTATTGCTGATTTAATTGAATGGATAAATAATGAAACAAAAGATGTTCATCCATTGGTGATGACTACTATGTTTCATCATCGTTTTGTTTTT
>JBDKJJ010000266.1:0-12430 GCA_039796635.1 Bacteroidota bacterium | reverse complement strand
GATACGTTTACATTAGCTCAAACTCAATTACATCATAGTTATGAAGGTAGAAGAGTAATTAAGGAAACTACTTTAAAATCACATAAAGAAAATCCTAAAGCTGTAAACGAAGACAGAGAAGATATTAAAGCAATGATGACCACATTGTATGGTCCTGATAAAAGATATGGTGACCATAAATATGAAGGTCATAAATGGCACATGGCTATTGACTTAAATAGCTGTACAGGTTGTGGAAACTGTACAATCGCTTGTCAATCAGAAAATAACGTATCTGTAGTTGGCAAAAATCATGTGGTTCGTGGTCATGAAATGCATTGGATGCGTATTGATAGATACTATTCAGTGAGCGATGGTAAAGATGGCTATAACACAATGGAAAAGAATATTAATGCACACCCTGATTTTCAGAATGTACAAGTAGTATTCCAACCAATGATGTGTCAGCATTGTACAAATGCACCATGTGAAAATGTTTGCCCTGTAAATGCAACCAATCACAGCAGTGAAGGTTTGAACCAAATGGCTTATAACCGTTGTATCGGTACAAGATATTGCGCTAACAACTGTCCATATAAAGTTCGTCGCTTTAACTGGATGGATTGGAACGGAGCAGATAGCTTTGAAGATAACATGATGGAAGAAATTGAAGTATTGGGTATGGCTGAAAATTTAACACGTATGGTGTTAAATCCAGATGTAACAGTACGTGCAAGAGGGGTTATTGAAAAATGTTCATTCTGCGTTCAACGTATTCAAGAAGGTAAATTAGAGGCTAAGAAAAATAATATGATGTTGGCTGATGGAATGATTAAATCAGCTTGTCAATCATCATGTCCTGCTGATGCAATTGTATTTGGCGATATTAATGACAAAGAAAGTGCAGTAAGAAAAATTTACGATGCAGAAGATGAAAGCCGCTTATATTTTGTATTAGAAGAAATTCATGTTCAACCTTCTGTAGGTTATTTAGCAAAAGTAAGAAATGCAGATGGTGCAGCTTCATGGATGGAAAGCAAAGGAGAACATCATCATGAAGAAAAACACGAAGGTAAAAAAGAGCATGCTTAAATAGTAAAATCAAATTTTGGTTAAACAATTTTTGATTAAAAGGTGAAATAGAAATAAATAAACAAATTAGCACATTAGCAGAATAAGCTAATTAGCAAATTATAAAAATTATGTCATTTAAAGAATCAGCATTAAGGGAACCTTTAGTAGAAGGAAACAAGTCGTACGGAGACGTAACCCACGACATTACTAACAGTATCTTTGGTAAACCAACAAAGGAATGGTATATTGTATTTGGGCTTTCAGTAGCTTTATTACTATATGGCGTTTTTTGCGTTACGTGGTTTGTTTACTATGGTATTGGTACTTGGGGAAGTAATAAAACTGTAGGTTGGGCTTGGGATATTACCAATTTCGTTTGGTGGATTGGTATTGGTCATGCTGGTACTTTGATTTCAGCTATCTTATTATTGTTCCGTCAAAAATGGCGTACTGGTGTAAATCGTGCTGCTGAAGCTATGACGATATTTGCCGTAATGTGTGCAGGTGTATTTCCTGTATTGCACATGGGTCGTGTTTGGATGGGCTTTTTCATTCTTCCATATCCTAATACTCGTGGACCACTTTGGCCTAACTTCGTATCACCATTATTGTGGGACGTATTTGCGATTTCAACTTATTTTTCAGTTTCATTAATGTTCTGGTATACAGGTTTAATTCCCGATATTGCTACAATTCGTGATAAAGCAAAAAAATTATGGCAACAAAAAATGTATGGTGTTTTATCATTTGGTTGGACAGGGTCAGCTAAACATTGGCAACGTCATGAATCATTATCATTAGTACTAGCAGGTTTATCTACACCACTTGTATTATCAGTACACACGATAGTATCATTTGACTTTGCTACTTCAGTAATTCCAGGATGGCATACAACTATCTTCCCTCCATACTTCGTTGCTGGTGCGGTGTTCTCAGGTTTTGCTATGGTGCAAACACTTATGTTAATGACAAGAAAGTTATTAAGATTAGAAGAATACATCACATTGAGTCATATTGATTCAATGAACAGAATTATCACATTAACAGGTTCAATAGTTGGTTGTGCATATTTAACTGAATTATTTACAGCATGGTATTCAGGCAGTTTATATGAACAATATGCATTCATGAATCGTGCATTAGGACCATATTGGTGGAGCTATTGGGGAATGATGTTATGTAACGTGGTTTCGCCTCAATTATTTTGGAGCAAAAAATTGCGTACAAGTATTTTCTGGACATTCTTCATTTCAATAGTAGTAAATATTGGTATGTGGTTCGAGCGTTTTGTAATTATCGTTACATCATTACATCGTGATTATTTACCATCAAGCTGGAATATGTTCTCACCAACTTGGGTTGATATTGGATTTTATTTAGGCACATTTGGATTGTTCTTTACATTGTATTTGTTATTTGCTAAATATTTTCCTGTAGTAGCTGTTGCCGAAATTAAGCATGTATTAAAAGCAACAGGTAATACACCAAGTAGAGAGGCCGATTTAAAACAAATTTTGGATAAGGAAGCAGCTATTGATGCAGCTTAGAAAAATTATTTAATAATAAAAAACACTTTGCGCTTAAGTGCCATTGTGGTTAAAATAAAAAAGAAAAAATGGGAAGCAAAAAATTCTTACTTGGTATTTTCGGCGACGAAGATGTATTACTAAATGGAGTACCTCAAATCCGAGAAAAAGGAATTAAAATTCATGATATATTTACTCCATTTCCTATTCATGGGTTAGATACAGTAATGGGTTTACGTGAAAGTAAATTGCACATTGGTGGCTTTATTTATGGTATCACAGGAACATCAATAGCTTTAGGTTTTATAACATGGGCAAACACATTTGACTGGAGAGTAAATTTTGGTGGTAAACCATTTTGGGCTTTACCAGCATATATTCCAATTACATTTGAATTGACAGTTTTATGTGCTTCAGCAGGTATGGTTGCTACGTTCATGTATTTATGCAGATTAGCACCCGGAGTGCAAAAACATATCATGGATTTGCGTCAAACTGATAATAAAATGGTGGTTGCTATTGAAGTGGATGAACATTCAGATGAAGCAAGTATCACAAACATCTTGAAACAAAGCGGCGCAGAAGAAGTTAATACTAAAGTAATTGAAGACTGGTATAAATACAAATTAGGATAAATATAAGTGATTAGTTACTTGTTAATGGTTATTAGTAAAATACTTTTTGAATTTCCAAATAACGAATAACTTAATAACGAATAACAAAAGCAAAAAAAAGCAAATGAAAAGAAATAGCTTACTAATTATTGGAGCAGCATTAAGTGCAATAACAATCACATCATGTTTTCGTGATGCAAAAAAACCAGGCTTAGAATATATGCCAGATATGGCACATCCTGTGTCTGTTGAAACTTATGATGAAAGCAAGAATCCTGATATTAATGCTGGTAGAACAAGCAATAAATTCAGTGCATTGCAGCCTGTAAAAGGAACTGTGCCTACGGCACAAGGAATGCTTCCTTTCAAAAATGATGAATATAGCAATGAAACATCATACAAACCGTATCACCACGAATTTTCACCTGAAGGCGAAAAAGCAAGCGATGCAGATATCAATCCATTAGAAAAAACTGAAGTTAATCTAACTGAAGGAAAAAGATTGTACGATATTTATTGTTCACCGTGCCATGGTAAAGAAGGTAATGCTGATGGTACTGTTACCATCGCAAACAATCATGCATTCCCGATGGGGGCTCCGTTTAGCTATTTTACAGATGCTAATTTAGCTATTACTGAAGGGCACATGTTTTATATTACACAATATGGCAGAAACTCTATGGGAAGTTATTCATCACAATTAAATCCAAACGAGCGTTGGAAAGTAATTATGTATGTAAAACAAATGCAAGCCGATTATTTAGCAAAAAATAACAAAACAAAAGCCGAAGAAAAAAAAGACGAAAAGAAAAAGGCATAATTGAAGAGATGCTTCACTTCGTTCAGCATGACCAACCATTCGAAGCGTCATCCTGAGCAAAGTGAAAGAACTAAATCGTAAATTTAAAATCAATAAATCGAAAATATTAAATGGGACATCACAACAACGAAGTAGATTTGAACGAACAATTTGTATTTCCAGCAAAATTAAAAACCATTGCTTATGGCTTGATGGGAATTGGTATCATTGGATTTTTGATTGGTGCATTCATGAACCATGATGGCACACGTACATTAGCTGTGTTACTTCAAAATAGTTTATTCTTTTTATTAATCACTCTTATAAGTGTATTCTTTTTAGCCATAAACTATATGGCGAATGCAGGATGGAGTGTAGTAATAAAAAGAGTACCTGAAGCTATTAGTCAAAATGTACCAATATTAGCTACCATTTTATTTGGTGTAATAGCATATATCATTTTTGGCAAACGAAACGATATTTTTATGTGGTTAGATATTCCAGCTATTAAAAACGCTGAAGCACGGGAAGTATTAGAAGGTAAAACAGGATACTTAAATGTACCATTCTACATGATTCGTATTGTTGCTTATTTAACTGTTTGGAGTTTATGTGCTATTCAATTCAGAAAATATTCTTTACAAGAAGAAGCATCGAATAATGGTTCGTTAAAAAATTACAGAAAAAGCAGATGGTTTGCAGGCTTCTTTTTAGTGTTTTTTGCCGTAACCATTTCTACATCATCATGGGATTGGTTGATGAGTATTGATGCAAAATGGTATTCAACAATGTATGGTTGGTATGCTTTTGTAAGTGCTTTAGTAAGCGGCATTTCATTAATGATGTTAGTAATATTATACTTGAAAAACAATGGATACCTTAAAGCAGTAACTGATGAACATATTCATGATTTAGGAAAATTCATGTTTGCATTCTCAATCTTCTGGACGTATTTATGGTATTCACAATATATGTTGATTTGGTATTCAAACAACCCAGAAGAAACTGTGTATTTCCGTCAAAGAATGGATCATTATAAAGTTTTATTTTTCTTAAACTTATTAATGAATTTTGCTACACCAATTTTAGTGCTAATGAAAAATACTTCTAAAAGAAATAAAAATGTATTAATATTCATGGCTTGCGTAATTATTATTGGTCATTGGGTTGATTACTACCAAATGATTATGCCAGGAACTATTGGTAGCAATTGGACATTAGGATTGCAAGAATTAGCATTACCATTATTTTTTGTAGGATTAATTTTATGGAGAACATTTACTCAATTAGAAAAAGCTCCATTAGTTGCTAAAAATCATCCTTACTTGAACGAAAGTTTAAACCATCACGTTTAGTAATCAATTAGCAATTATACTTTAAATAAGAAATAAAAAACGATAAACTAATAACATATTAATTAAGAATAATGACAACGATTTTAATAGTAGGTATTGTAATTTTACTAATAAGTGTGGTATTTCAAGTATCAAAAACCAGTGAAATGGTTACGATATTGAAAGGAGCAGCGCAATCAAGAAAAGATGCTACAAAAATTATAGCGTTGATGTTTTTGTTTTTCGGACCAATATTTTTGATAGGTTGTTTTTGGTCAGCAGTTCACTTTAAAGACGCATTTTTACCTGAATCAGCATCTGTACACGGTGTATGGATTGATAATGTATTCAATATAACTTTAATCGTAACGGGATTAGTGTTTGTTTTAACACAAGTAGGATTATTTTTATTTGTTTATTTATATCGTGAACGTGAAGGACAAAAAGCACTTTACTACCCTGAAAACAGTAAATTAGAAATGTGGTGGACAATCATTCCTGCTATTTTCATGACTGTATTAGTGGTTACAGGATTGTTCTATTGGTTTAAAATAACAGGTCCGGCTCCAAAAGAAGCAATGATAATTGAAGTGACTGGGAAGCAGTTCAACTGGATTGCACGTTATCCTGGAACTGATGGTAAATTAGGGTACAAAAATTTCACATTAATTAACGATAATAACATCATTGGTATGGATACTACTGATGAAGCATCTCATGATGATATTATTCCAACTGATTTACATTTTGTGGTAGGTAAACCAGTAAAAATTATTATCAACTCACGAGATGTAATGCATAATTTTGATTTACCACATTTCAGAGTGAAATTAGATGCGGTTCCAGGCATTCCAACTACTTTTTGGTTTACGCCAAAATATACAACTGAGCAAATGAGAGAAATAGTAAAAAATCCTAAGTTTAATTATGAATTAGCATGTGCTCAAATTTGTGGTCAAAGCCACTATGCAATGAAAATGGCAGTAAAAGTTGAAACTCAAGAGGAGTTTGACAAATGGATTAAAGGTCAATCTTCATACTATCAAACTATTCGTCCGGCTGCGCCAGCTATAGCAGAGGCAAATGCGACTAATGACGAAAAAACTGAAGAAAAGAAATAATTCATAATACACAAAAAAGTAAAAGATAATACATTAAAATATGTCATCAACAGCAACACATCACGTTTCGGAAGAAGCAATTTATCACGAAGCAGAATGGCACGAGCATCATCATGAAGAACATAATGGTCATGATCACAAAGATACATTCTTCTCAACATACATTTTTTCGCAAGATCATAAAATGATAGCTAAGCAATTCCTATTTACAGGAATTATTTGGGCAGTTATTGGTGGTTTGATGAGCGCTTTATTCCGTATTCAATTAGGGTACCCTGATGAACATTTTGGATTTTTGCATTCATTATTAGGGAATTTTGCTCCCGATGGAAAAATTGACCCTCAATATTATTTAGCATTAGTAACAATGCATGGTACTATTATGGTGTTTTTTGTATTAACAGGTGGATTGAGTGGAACCTTTTCAAATTTCCTAATACCATTGCAAATTGGAGCTAGGGATATGGCTTCAGGATTTTTGAATATGCTAAGCTATTGGATATTTGTTATATCAAGCATAGTAATGTTTTCATCATATTTTGTTCAATCTGGTCCAGCATCAGCAGGTTGGACAGTTTACCCACCATTAAGTGCTTTGCCAGAGGCTATTAAAGGTTCAGGAACTGGTCAGTCATTATGGTTAATTAGTATTGCTTTGTTCATAGCATCTGCATTATTGGGTGGTTTGAATTACGTTGCTACTATTATCAATTTGAGAACTAAAGGCATGAGCATGACTCGTTTGCCATTGACTATTTGGTCATTTTTACTAACAGCAATTTTAGGTATATTATCATTCCCAGTATTGTTAAGCGCTGCTTTATTATTAATATTTGATAGAAGTTTAGGAACTTCATTCTATTTAAATGAAATATATATTAATGGTCATGCAATGGTTGAACAAACTGGCGGATCATCAATATTGTACCAACATTTATTTTGGTTCTTAGGTCATCCTGAAGTGTACATCGTTATTCTACCTGCAATGGGATTGGTATCAGAAGTATTGAGTGTTAGTAGTAGAAAACCAATTTTTGGTTACAAAGCCATGATTGGTTCAATGTTAGCAATTGGCGGTTTATCATTCATTGTATGGGCGCATCACATGTTTGTATCTGGTATGAACCCTTTTGTAGGATCAATATTTGTGGTATTAACTTTAATTATTGCTGTACCATCAGCGGTGAAAGTATTCAATTGGATTGCAACAATTTGGAGAGGAAGTATCCGATTCACACCAGCATCAATGTTTGCCATTGGTTTTGTAAGTTTATTTATTAGTGGTGGATTAACAGGATTATTCTTAGGTAACTCAACGGTAGATATTGAATTAACGAAAACATATTTTGTAGTAGCGCACTTTCATATTGTAATGGGCGTTGCAGCTTTCTTTGGTTTATTTGCTGGGGTATATCATTGGTTTCCTAAAATGTATGGTAGATACATGAATAACACTTTAGGGTATATACATTTTTGGGTTACTTTTATTGGTAGTTACTTAATTTTCTGGCCAATGCACTATCAAGGGATGGCTGGTTTACCAAGATGGTTCTACACTCATAATAGTTATGAAACATTTAATCATATGGGTGATTTAAGTAAATTTATTTCAACTATGGCAATTATTGTATTCATCATGCAAGTGTTTTTTATCATCAACTTTTTCTACAGTATGTATAAAGGTAGAAAGGTTAAAGAGATGAATCCATGGGAGGCTACAACGTTAGAATGGACAACTCCAATTGAGCCAATGCATGGTAACTGGCCAGGGGCTATTCCAACTGTTTATCGTTGGCCTTATGATTATAGTAAGGAAAATGGTGAAGGATTTATTCCTCAAACTGAACCGATGAAACCAGGCGAACAAGTTTTACATCATTAAAAAACAGATAAAATTTTGATTAAAGCTATTTCAATATCAAATCCGATTGTAAGTAAAATTTATGATTATGGAGTGTTGGCAAAATTCAAGCTAACATCTTTTATTATAATGAGTGCGGCTGCTGGATATGGTATAGCTTTTCAAGAATCATTTAATTTATTTAAGTTCTTTAGTTTATTAGCAGGAGGTTTTTTAGTAACAGCATCATCAAATGCAATCAATCAAATTTTAGAAAAAAATTTTGATGCTTTGATGGATAGAACAGCTAACAGACCATTAGCTTCAGAAAGAATGAGTTTGTTGGAAGCAATGGTAGCAGCTGGTTTTGCAGGTATTATGGGAGTGATGATATTATGGTTTTATTGTAATAGCATTTGCGGAATATTGGGAGCATTATCATTATTAAGCTATGCATTTATTTACACTCCATTAAAACGAATTTCACCAATATCAGTATGGGTAGGAGCAATACCAGGCGCTTTACCACCAATGATTGGTGTTGTTGCAGCTACTGGTCAATTAGATGCTTTGTCTTGGTTAATGTTCGGAATTCAATTCCTATGGCAATTTCCTCATTATTGGGCAATTGCATGGGTAATTGATGAAGATTATCAGAAGGCTGGATATAAAATGTTGCCTTCAAGCGGAGGTAAAGATAGAGTTACAGCATCATTCAGTTTGTTATATGCTGCTATGTTAATTCCGGTTGGCATAGCCCCAACATATTTTGGATGGTGTAACAATATAACATTAGTAATTAATGTACTTTGTGGTTTAATGATGTTGATTCAAGCAATAATATTATTTGTTAAATTAGATATTAAATCAGCAAGAGGATTAATGTATGGTTCATTCATCTATTTACCAATAGTTTTATTGGCGTTAATAATTGGAAAGATTTAATCTATAAAGTTCAAAAACTAACAAATTGACAACGGCAGCAACATATAAATCAAATATTGAGGATTATAAAATTAATCCTAAAAAGTTTGCTTTGTGGGCTGCTATTGGCAGCATTTGTATGTTTTTTATCGGATTAACAAGTGCATATATTGTAAAAAAAGGTTCAGATGTAGCAAGCGGACATTGGTTACTATTCAAAATACCGATGCCATTTTATTATAGTACAGCTATTATTTTGCTAAGTAGCTTAAGTATTTATTTAGCAAAAAAATATTTTCTAAAAGGAGATAAACAAAAATATCAAGTAAGTATTTTGGCCTCAAGTATATTAGGCACTTTGTTTTTGATTTTTCAATATTTAGGATGGATTGATTTAGTTAAAATTGGGGTTTATGTAGGTGGAAGTAGGTCGCAGGCAAGTGGTTCATTTTTTTATGTAATATCAGGCGCACATGCCTTGCATATTTTAGGTGGATTATTAATTATGTATTGGATGACGCTAAAAGCTTTTGCACGAAAGAAAAATCTACAAAGTAAATTAGGGATGGAATTGATATCAATATATTGGCATTTTGTAGATATACTTTGGTTATATCTTTTCGGGATGCTTTTGTTCTTTTAAAAAAAGATATTGATTAAAGTAAAATTTAAATTAGTTGAATGAATATTCATTTAACATAAATCTAAAAATAGAAACAAAAAATATGAGCTCAGTAACAACAGCAAAATCAAGCGTTTGGGATGGTGGTCAGTCACCAGTAGGCGTTCGTTGGGGAAAATTAATGATGTGGTACTTTTTGGTGAGTGATGCATTTACATTTTCAGCATTATTAATTGCTTACGGAACAATAAGAATGATGAGCCCTTGGTGGCCAGATCCTCAGCATGTATTTAAGTCATTTCCTTTTATGGGGCATGCAAACTTGCCATTGATGTTTGTAAGCTTAATGACATTTATTTTGATTATGAGTTCAGTTACAATGGTATTAGCCGTTTATGAAGGACATCAAGGCAACAGAAAGAAAGTAATTATGTGGATGATTCCTACAATAATTGGTGGTTTTGCATTTTTAAGCTGTCAAGCTTGGGAGTGGACACATTTAATTGTTGATGAACATACAAGATTAACTTCTAATCTTTTCGGACCAATATTTAATGGTGAAGAAACACACGGTCCGGCTCAATTTGGTCAGTTGTTTTTTGTTATCACAGGTTTTCATGGCTTTCACGTATTTTCAGGTGTTATAATTAATATCTTGCTTACCATTGCAGTTTCTAAAGGTGTTTATGATAGAAAAGGTGATTACGAAATGGTTGAAAAAGTAGGTTTATACTGGCACTTTGTAGATTTAGTTTGGGTATTTGTATTCTTATGTTTCTACTTGTTCTAATTCTAAAATTTATTCAAAAAAAATTAAAAAAAATCTAATGTCACACGATACACATAGTCACGAAGGTTCAACACCAAAAAAAATCTGGAAAACGTTTTGGATTTTATTAGCCATCACAATTGGGGAAATAGCTTATGCAATTTGGTTGTCGCCAGTTTTTGGTAAAACAGCTTCAAATTTGTTGTATGTAATTTTATCAGTAGCTAAAGCGTTTTTTATCATATCAGAATTCATGCACATGAAATACGAGGTGAAAAATTTAATCAGAACAGTTGGCTTGCCAACTCTTTTGCTAATTTGGTTAATTACTGCATTAGCCATGGAAAGTAAAAGTTGGAAGGAAATGATGGGCAAACCAATGCCTAAAGGTGCTGAAACTGAACATGTAGCAGCTGCACCAGCGGAAGCACATCATTAAAAAATTAATAAAATATCAAAACACCTCATAGATAAAATATCTGTGAGGTGTTTTTGTTTTAAATAGCATGAAAACAATTTTAATCACTCAGTCAAATTATATTCCTTGGAAAGGATATTTTGATGCTATCAATTCAGCTAATGAAGTGATGATGCTTGATGATGTTCAATACACAAAAAGAGATTGGCGAAACAGAAATTTAATCAAAACCAACAATGGTGTTAAATGGCTTACAATTCCTGTTTTGGTAAAAAATAAATATCATCAATTAATTAGTGATGCAGTAGTTGCTGATTCAAATTGGGCACAAAAGCATTGGAAAATTATAAAACAAAATTACTCAAAGGCTAGCTGTTTTAATGAAGGTAAAGATGTATTAGAAGATTTATATCTTGATGAAAAGCAGCAATTTTTAACTGATATAAATCAAAAATTCATTACAAGAATAAATGATTTTTTAAAAATCAAAACCAAATTTGTAAAAGTTGAATTGTCAGGTTTTGAAAATGATAAAACCAACAAATTGGTTCAAATTTGTCAACAGCAAAAAGCCGATAAATATTTATGTGGACCAGCATCAAAGCAATATTTAAATGAACAAAAATTTAATGAAAATAAAATTGAAGTTCAATATCTTGATTACTCAGGGTATAGCGAATATAATCAATTGCATGGCAAATTTATACACGAAGTAAGTATTATTGATTTGCTTTTTAATGAAGGAAGCAATGCTTATAAATATTTAAAATCATTTGCACCAAAATAGTTTGTAAATTAGCAAATATGTTTTTTTCAATCGTAATACCTGTATTCAGAGCCACAAAAGTTTTAGGGAACTTAGTGCAGGAAATAGTGCATGAAACGGAAAAAAACAAACTGAATGTTGAAGTTATTTTAGTGTTTGATTTTGGTGAAAATAACGTTTGGCAAAGTGTGATTCAAATAAAAAACAAATTTCCAACCATTATAAAAGCTATTAAACTTAGTAGAAATTTTGGGCAACATAATGCAACAATAGCAGGCTTTAAATATTGTAGCGGTGATTTTATTATCACAATGGATGAAGATTTTCAGCATTCACCTAAAGATATAATTCAGCTTATAAACCAACAAAAGCAAAATAATGCAGATGTAGTTTATGGTAAGTTCACCAACAGAAAACATCATCTTTTCAGAAATATTACTTCATGGCTTTTAAAACAAATATTGAAAAAAGGAGTTCCTGATTTACATCCAGATTATACATCATTTAGGTTGATAAAAGCGAATGTTGCCAAGCAAACATTATCAATGAATAACACATTTACTTTTTTAGATGGATATATTTCATGGATAACAAAAGGAGTTGAAAGCATTGAGGTAAATCATTCAGAAGATGCTACCGGGAAA
>JBDKJJ010000265.1:0-4265 GCA_039796635.1 Bacteroidota bacterium | reverse complement strand
GTTTATTAAAAAAACACAAAAAACACTAAACATGGCAGTAGAAAGAATTAAAGTTTTATTAGCTGATGATCACCAATTAATATTGGATGGTATTAATTTGTTAATAAAAGATGCACCAGATATTGATGTGGTTGATGAAGCAAATCACGGTGAAGAAGTTTTAGATGTATTAAGCAGAAGAAATATTGATGTAGTTTTGATGGATGTGAATATGCCCGTTAAAGATGGTATTGCTACCACAAAAGAAATCAAAGCAAATTATCCTGATGTAAAAGTATTAGCCTTATCAATGGTGAATGAAGGACCAATTATTACTAAAATGTTAGAAGCAGGTGCTTCAGGTTATGTTCTTAAAACTACCTCTAAAGATGAGCTTTTAAGTGCCTTAAGAAAAGTAGCAAGCGGCAATAAATATTTCAGCAGTGATGTTAGTGAAACAATGATGAATGGCTTTGTGG
Organism: Bacteroidota bacterium; assembly: GCA_039796635.1. Classification (GTDB taxonomy): domain Bacteria; phylum Bacteroidota; class Bacteroidia; order Chitinophagales; family CAIODY01; genus CAIODY01. The sequence continues at coordinate 3,807 of JBDKJJ010000265.1, read as the reverse complement.
CATCTCGTGAAAAAATGAAAATGGCTCAACAAACTATGTTGAAAGATCATTTAACAATTCGTGAAATTGAAATCATTAAATTAATTGTTGAAGGTTATTCAAATGCTGAAATAGCTGAAAAGCTTATTCGTAGCCCACGTACAATCGATACTCATCGAACTAACATCATGAAAAAAATTGATGTTCATAACATTGCAGGATTAATAAAATACGCTATGGTAAACGGATTGATGGAATCATAACTTTTAAAATAATTCATATTAAAAAGCCTTAATCAATTACGCTGATTAAGGCTTTTTACGTTTTATTACTTAATGAATAATAAAATTGCTTATGAAAAAATACGTTGAGAATGAAATATAATTACGATTTATAGTTGAATAAATTGGGCTTGTGATACATATACTTTTGTGGAGTAATTTTTTTTGAAACACAACAAGAAAGAACACACAGAACACAAAACACACAACCCAATGAGCACAAAAACAAAAAGAGCATTTGCCAATGCACTTAAAATCGCAAGCATACTGATGCTACAATTAATTGTAGTGATTTATGTAACCAAAGCTAATCTACAAGCATCAGCAGGTTTCAGTCATGCATTAATAATTAAGAATGGAAAAGTATTTGCTTGGGGCAATAATGACCATGGTCAATTAGGTAACGGAACCCGAGTAAATAGCATCACACCTGTTGAAGTAAAAAAATTAAACAATGTAATTGGAATTGCTTCAGGGTTATATTTTTCATTAGCTCTTACTTCAGATGGTAAAGTTTACAGTTGGGGAACAAATAAATTAGGGCAATTAGGGATTGAAGGAATAAATGAATCTACTGAACCTATTGAGATAACAAGTCTTTCAAATATTAAATATATTGCTGCTGCCGGCGACCATTCTTTAGCTGTAACCTCTAAAGGAACTGTGATGGCATGGGGAAGCAATGCAAACGGAGAAATTGGAAATGCCACTACATCAAGCCAAACATTACCTACCGAAATTCAAGGACTTGAAAAAATTAAAAGCGTTACTGCCGGTGTAGGTAATTCATTTGCATTAGATTTTAAAGGTAACGTATTTGGTTGGGGAAGCAATGAACAAGGACAATTAGGCATTGGTAATAATAACATTCAATTGCAACCCATTTTAATTTCAGAGTTAAAAAATATTACTCAAATTTCAGCAGGCAGATTTCATGCTTTAGCATTAGATAGTAAAGGTAAAATATACACTTGGGGCAACAATGAAAAAGGGCAATTAGGTATTGATAACGGAATGACTAATTCATATTTACCAATTGAAATAAATGATATTCCAGTTATTAAAAGTATTTCATGCGGTGCTGATCATTGTAATGCTATAACTGGTGACGGACAATTATTTGTATGGGGAAGCAATGAATTATATGAATGCGGATTAGTAAAATCAAATATCTTCAAACCAATGCTAATTAATGAATCTAGCAATTTTACAAATGTTGCTGCAGGAAGTCATTTTAATGTAGCTTTGAAAAGCAACGGAATGGTTTATGTTTGGGGAAGTAATACTGACGGACAATTAACTACTGCTTATAAAGATGTGAAAAATAATATTATCACTGTAAGAGGATTAAAAGAAACACAAACTTTAGCTTCATCAAGTAAATTAATGCACTCATTAGTAGTTGCAGCTGACGGAAAATTAACTGCTTCAGGAACCAATGAATATGGTCAATTAGGTGAAGGAGATGCCAATAAAAATTCAGGTAACATTAATGATTTAAAAAATGTGATAGCAGCTGCAACAGGTACTTATCATTCAGTTGCTGTAACAGGAAATGGTAAAGTATATTGTTGGGGTGTAAATGGCTACGGACAAGCAGGCGATACTGCTGCTTTACAAATAAATTATCCATATTTAATAAAAAGCTTGAATAATGTAAAAGGTGTTGCGGCTGGCGCCCATCATACTTTAGCTTTAACCACTGATGGATTTGTATATGCTTGGGGCTCAAACAAATATGGTCAATTAGGAACTGGTAATTATAGAGGAAGCAATAAACCTGTTAAAGTGAAAGGTTTAACAGATGTGGTTAAAGTTGTTGCAGGTGAAAAACACAGTTTAGCAATAACATCTAACGGAACTGTTTACTCATGGGGTGCAAATGATGTGGCTCAATTAGGAATTGGAAGAGTGAAAAATGCTTTAGCTCCAACTAAAGTTGATATTAACCCAGCAATTGATATTGCTTGCGAATTTAATCATTCATTAGCATTAACTGCTGAAGGAACTGTTTATTCATGGGGATTTAATGACCAAGGACAATTAGGTGACGGAACTATTACAAATAAATTTTTTCCAACTTTAGTTGAAAATATAAGCAATGCCAAATCAATTGCGGCTGGTGCAAATCATTCATTAGCTTTGTTAAGCAATGGAGCAATGGTGGCTTGGGGAAACAATGATAAAGGACAATTTGCTGATGGTACAAAACGTAGTTCAAGATTGCCAATTGTTCAGCAAAATATTGAAAGTAAAATTGTAGCAATAAGTGGTGGTTATAATATTAGTTCAATTCTTACTGCCGAAGGAATTACAACAACTGCAGGAGAATATACTTCAAAAGATTCACGTTTATTATCAGCAAATGTTAGTATGACAAATATCAACAAATAAAAAAATATAGATTCATATCAAATCCCAATCAGTTTTGATTGGGATTTTTTTTTGATTCTACAATCAAATTAAAAAATCTTTAGAATTAGGTACAGAAGTTCTCTAAAATCATTACAAAAAAAATACTCGAAATGCCTGATATTAAAAGGACTCGATTCCGATAAAGTTGCATGCTTATAGAAATTGTCAATTTGATATAAACATCCAACCCAAAAAGGGTTGACCAACGATAAATGCTTTTAATCATAGGATACTTCATAACCTTTTAGTAAAACAATTGATTGCTTTTATCTAATAAATAAAAACTTGTTTTGAGGTTAAAAAATTTATGCCCAACTTCACTCTATAAAATTATTTTAATCCATTCCTTTTTGACCAAAAATATTTTCATCAAACAAAAAAGGCAATCAGAAAATATCTGATTGCCTTTTTTAATTTCTATATAAATTTATCTAATATCGTTTACTTCAACACCTGGATGTTTTTTAGCATCAAATGTAAAAGTAGCATCATCATAATTTGTGTTTGAAACAAATTGCATTACAGAGTAAGTGTAAATATTACCATTTTTATCAAAAATTTTTGACCTTACTATTGATTGTGAAGCTTTATCAATAAACAATTTAATTTTAAAATAATTTTTAGTTTTATCGGTAGGCGATAATTCAATTACTTGAATATCTTTTCCTGCTTCTTTAACTACTTCACCCATTTGATATAAAAAACCTTTTTCATACATGGTAAAAATACTTGCTGGGCTTATTCCACTTGCATTTGCTTCATAATTATTCACCTGAACTTCATTGGCATCTTTTGCAAAAGTCCAAACAGTTTTGCCATCACAAATAATTTCTTGATTATCTAATTCAACTTTAAACTTATTGGCTTTTAAGGTTAATATACCTTTTTTTTCTTCCTTAATTTTATTTGCTGTGTTATCAATTGCTAATTTAAAATTAGCTTTTATAGTTTTAAAAGATTTATATTTTTTACTTACTCCATCTAACAAAACCTTAGCCTGAGCTGCTGTAGTATTAGTTTGACATAAAGCATTTAATGAACAGATTATTGCTAAAAAGGCGATAATTGATATTGTTATTTTTTTCATTTTTATAAAATAGTGTGCAAATGTAAATTGATAATTATTTAAAAC
>JBDKJJ010000264.1:0-3071 GCA_039796635.1 Bacteroidota bacterium | reverse complement strand
GAAAACAATTTGAAGATGTTGGAAGAATTAAAAAAAATAGGATTAAATTTTGAAGCAAAAATTGTTGGTGATTCTTCCACAAAAAAATTTAATGGTATGACATTTTTATTCACTGGCACTTTACCAACACTTGGTAGAACCAAGGCTGAAGCAATGGTAGAAGAAAATGGCGGAACAGTTTTGGGCAGTGTAAGTAAAAAATTAAACTACTTAATTGTAGGTGCTGATGCCGGAAGCAAATTAGAAAAAGCACAAAAAATTTCTACCATAAAAATCATGGACGAAAGTGAATTTTTAAGAATGGTACATTAATTAATTCTACCAATTAGATTTAATAATATTCAAAATAGCTGATTCTATTGGAACATCGGTTGTTTCAACTATTTTACCAATCATTCTACCATTTCTGAAAATAACAAAAGTGGGTACTTTATCAATATGTAAAGCTTGAGCAACACCATCTTCTGATGTTTTATCTCTATCCAACAAATATAATGTAACATCATTGCCAGTGAATTCAGCTTCTGCCATTGCCTTGTAAAACTTCGGCAAAAGAACTTTTGTATCATCACACCATGTACCTCCAAAAGCTGTGATATAAATATCATTTTTCCATTTTTTCAATTCTTTAATAGTATCAGCATTGGGTACATAATCTTCAAATCCGTTTCTAAACCAAAATAAATCTTCATGGTCAAATAATATTTGATTATTTCCACCTTTTCCAACATAAACGGTATTTCCTTTAGTATCAGTTTTTTCAATAAATGAAGTTTCAGGACCACATGCTGAAAAAGCGATTGAAGTGATGAGTGTCAATATAAATAAGTATTTTTTTATCATGATTTTCTTTTTGATTTGAAACCTACTTTAATTCAAAAAGTAAAGTAATTCAAAGTTAAGTTTTTTTTAAAATTGATTAAAATCCGTAACCATTTTGTTCAATCATTTTTGCCGCAATTCTTCGTCTGGCATCTTTTGTATTAAACGCTTCCATTTTTGTAAAACGCTTCAATCCTAAAAGAAGCATGCGCAATTCATCGCCTTCAGTAAAAGATGTTACTGCATGTTTTCCATTCAAATACATACTTTCACAAGCATCACTCATATAAGTTCTTAAAATATCCAATTGAATGCTTGCTTCAGCTTCGCCTTTTGTTTGAATTAATTTTTCAACTCGTAATAATAAGCTTTCAGCAATGTACATTTCAATCAACATATCTGCACAGTTCATTAATATTTCTTGCTCTTTAGTTAATGTCATCATCAATTTTTGAACAGCTGCACCAGCAGTAAGTAATACTGCTTTTTTCATATTAGCCAATACCTTTTTTTCAGCAGCCAATAAGCCTTCGTTTGATTCTGAAAAATCAGGAATACTCATTAATTCTTTTTGAACAGCTGAGGCAGGTGTCATTAAATCTAATTCACCTTTCATTGCTTTTTTCAAAAGCATATCTACACTCAATAAACGATTAATTTCATTTGTTCCTTCAAAAATTCTATTAATACGTGAGTCACGATAAGCACGTGCTAAAGGATATTCTTCACTGAAGCCATAACCACCATGTATTTGCACTCCTTCATCAACCACATAATCTAACGCTTCACTACCAAATACTTTTAAAATAGCACATTCAACTGCGTATTCCTCTGAGGCTTTTAACAAAGCGCTTGAAATATCCATTCCGCCTTTATGTAATTCATTTTCCATTTCAGAAATCATTGAAGCAGTACGATACAAAGCACTTTCAGTAGCATAAATTAAAATTCCCATTTGAGCCAGTTTATGACGAATAGCACCGAACTTTGCAATTGGTAAATTAAATTGCTGACGTGTTAAAGCATATTGTAAAGATATATTTGCACTTCGTTTTGCACCGCCTAAAGTTGCAGCACACAATTTCAATCTTCCAATATTCAAAATATCAAAAGCAATTTTATGCCCCTTCCCTATTTCACCTAAAACATTTTCAACGGGTACTTTGCAATTATTAAAAAATACTTGACGAGTGCTACTTCCTTTAATACCCATTTTGTGCTCTTCCTCACCAAATGAAACACCCTCAAAGCCTCGTTCTACAACAAATCCTGTAAACTTATCTCCATCAATTTTTGCAAAAACTGAAAACACATCAGCAAAACCAGCGTTGGTAATCCACATTTTTTGTCCGTTCAAAATATAGTGTTTCCCATCTGCTGATAATTCAGCTTTTGTTTTAGCAGCTAAAGCATCACTGCCACTTCCTGGTTCAGTTAAACAATATGCGCCTTTCCATTCGCCTGTTGCTAATTTTGGTAAATATTTTTGTTTTACTTCTTCACTCCCAAAATATAATATTGGCAATGAACCAATACCTGTATGACAAGCACTTGCTACAGCAAATGAATGCCCAGCACCCAATGTTTCATTGATTAAAGTACCTGTTATAAAATCTTCCCCTAAGCCGCCATATTGCTCAGGAATAGCCGCTCCTAACAATCCTAAATCACCACACTTGTTTAGCAAATCAACCATTATTTGATTTTCTTGTTTATCAATTTTTTCAAGATTAGGAAACACTTCTGTTTCTAAAAATTGATTACAAGTTTGAACAATCAGGTTTTGTTCTTCAGTAAAACTTTCTGGAGTAAAAGCATTTTCAGTAGCCGAATTTTTAACTACAAACTCACCGCCTTTTAAATTTCCCATAATAATTGTTGATTGAAATATTGTGCAATAAAAGTAAAATTAATTTCATTCTGATAAATAAAAAAATCAGTTTTAAATAACTTTAAAATTGTTGGTTGTCCATTAAAGTTGATTGTATGTTGATATGCATTTTTTTTACTAAAATGAAATAATGTAGGTTTGCAAAAACTATATTTATAAAGTTTTCGTTTAAACCACTAATGAACAAACTCATATTAATTTTAATTGGGTTATTTTTTTCATCGTCAATAGTTTATGCTAATGATACGCTAAAGGTTTCAGCAATAATTTATAAGGGCGATACTTTTCCTGCAAAATATTTAAATACAGTATTTATTACCGACTTTCGACCATTCAAAGATTACGAACAACAACGATT
>JBDKJJ010000263.1:0-6565 GCA_039796635.1 Bacteroidota bacterium | reverse complement strand
ACTGCATCCACTAATAATTCTATTTCATTAAGTTTTTCAGCAATAGCATAGGGTACTTTTTTATCTTCTGTATTTATATATCGCAATAAATCAATTGTTGATTTTTGTTCTAAATTATTATATAACGAAGATTGTTCTGTAGTTTTTAGCATCTAAAATTTCAGTTAAAATTTAAAGTTAACACCAAATAATAAATGCCTTGGCTCATTATATCTTGAAGGGTTTTCACCTTGTGAAAGCAATGATGAACGTGCATCTCGTGGGTCATTATAATTTGGGTCTTTCCATTCAGTTGGCACAGCATCACCATATTTATAAGCCTTGCCAGTTACAGGATTAATCACTTGAGCGTTTTTATTATTTAACATATTAGTTAGCTCAATAGTAAAAGCAACTTGATATTTTTTGATAGACCACCATTTTTTAAAATTCATATTCATTAAAAAACTTGATGTACCTAATTTTGAAAACTTAGCATTTGGGTCGCTATTTACTACCCAAATTGGTCTTCCTGTTTTTGGTTCATCACCTGAATAAACGTAAGGTGTATATCTTCTACCGCTTCTGTAAATCAATTCAGTGAAAAAACTCATTTTGTTTAAATATTTTTTGCCCCAAATTCCTGATTTTGAATTTTTAGTTAACAAGGCAAAAGTTTTAATATCCCAAGGTGAATCCCAAGCTAAATAAGTTTCTTTAACAGCTTGACGGCTGCCACTACTAATAATATCTTTTAAAACATCAGATGATGAAGATGATTGACCTGTTGCAACACTATAAGCCACACTTACTTGCCCTTCAAACCATTTTTTTATTCGTTTGATATAAGCTGCTTCCAACCCACGAACACGAGCATAATCTGAATTAATTTGAATAGTTCGATATACTTCTCTGCCCGTAACATCTTTTACAGGCAATGAAACTGCTGTAATAAAATCATATTTATCTTTCCAAAAAGCAGCAATATTCAAGGCATCATTACTTGTTAATTGTGATTTTAAACCTAACTCATAACTGATGTCCACTTCAGGATTGATGTCAGGATTTCCTAATTTACTTAGTGTACTTCTATCTGCATAATAAGGATCTAAACCTGTATAAATATAGCTTGGATGAGGCGCTACAGTAGTATGCCCATAATTAAAATACATTACTTGATTTTCTTTTATAGGAAATGAAGCCGAAACTTTAGGCAACATTCTCACTTTCATTCTTCTGTTTCCTATTCCTATTGTATGTGCTAAATAATTTGCTCTTACTTCATCTCTAATTGGTGATGATGAATTAGCAATTGCATCATCAACAAATTTACCAGGCAACCAATATTCTGTTCTGATTCCTGCATCTGCAATTAATCCTAAATATTTAAAATGCTCATTAGCATAAATAGCTCCTTTTGCTGGTTGAACATGCCATATATCGCTAATATCACCTAATCGATAGGATTGAGAATAACTACCATTACTTAACTGAATAGGTGCTCCAACCCAAGGGCTGTAAATATCTATCCATTGCATATCTTGTTGCTTATGCTGAAAACCAAAAGTTACTTTATTCATTGAATTTTTTGAATAAAATGTACCTGAACCATTCATAGTATATTCTTCAACAAAATGGTCGTGCCATAAAGTTGCAATACCATTATTATTGTAAAATCCTGAAGGAGAATTTACAAAAACAATAGAATCATTTGGGTTAAATGTAGTTGAAGGAAATGAAGTTATGCTGGCAGGATTTAATTCAGAGTTTACTACATCTGGTCGCCATGGACGACCATTTGCATCTGCACGTAAATGCACAAACAATCTTGATAATGATAGTTTATAACTAAATTGTTTTGATAATAATTGAAACCAACTTAATGTTTCAAGATTAGTATCATGTGTGTAAGTATTAGCATTATCAGGCATTTGAGCAAATGGATATTGATAGCCAGGAGTAAATGAAACATCATTACCAGTAATACGAAGCATATTTACATCTTGATTAATATTTAATGATTTTACGTAACTGAATGTCAATTTCTTCTTTGGCGAAAAATCATAATTTAATTTCAAACTGGCAGCCCATCTATTATCCTGCCTTGGCGAAAAATTTTTATTAGGATAAATTGAACTTTGTAATTGGTCAGCAGGTGTGTGATAATAATCGTCAGTAATAATATTTTTGAAAGAAGTAAAAGCTCTTAGTTTGTTTTTTACTTTCGGAATTTTAATTGCTCCACCAAAATTCAACTCATTAATAGATTGATTAAAATATCCTTTCCAGTTTTTATTAAATCCTAAATTATCTTGTTTATGAGTATAGCTTAATTCCAATTTATCCTTACCAGTTCTTGTTTCAGCATTTACTACACCAGCAGTTGCATCACCATACTCCACTCCTATTCCACCAGTTGTTACTTCAACATTATCCATAGCATTGGTGCCTAAATCAATACCAAAGCCTGTTCCAGCTAATGGGTCAGAAGCTGATACACCATCAATATAAAATCCTGTTTCATAAGTTCGTCCGCCACGAATATGAATACCTTCAGCATTTTGCACCACCCCAGTTTGGCTATTTAATATATTCTGAATATTTTTTACTGGTGCAGCATCAATCACATCTCTGTTTATATTTTTCTGTGTTTTACCATTATCTACATCAATCAAAGGTTTTTCACCAATAATTTTTACTTCCCTACCTGTTACTGATAATTTACTTAAGGCAATACTTAATTCTTTTTTTTCATCAGCCACAAATTTATAAGCTGTAATCAATTGCCTTTCAAAGCCAACGCTGCTAACTTCAATATTATATTCGCCAGCCGGAATATTATTGATTTGATATTTTCCATCTTCATCAGTTTGAGCGCCATACATTGTTCCTTTTAAATAAACATTTGCTGGGTATAATCCTTTATTGTTGTTCGCATCTGTAATTGTTCCTGATAATGAAGCCGTTTTGGTTTGTGATGAAGCCACAAATGCTTGTAAAAAAACAATTAAAAAAAGGGTAATATATTTATACATAAATTTTATTCAGAATTGCTAAAAATAATAATTGAAAAATCAATTATTGATTCGCAAACATAATTGAAATTGCTAAGAAATTATAAGCAAAAAGCATTAAGAAATAATGAAAACAAAAAAGCCTTTTAGCAATTGCTAAAAGGCTTTTTAAAAATTTAGATGTATGAATTAGTGCTTAGCTAAATAAGTAGCTACGCCTTCATGTGTATCTTTTAAACCATCTTTTCCTGACACCCAGTTTGCAGGACAAACTTCACCATTTTCTTCAAAGAAAATCAATGCATCTAACATGCGTAAAGTGTCATCCACATTTCTGCCTAATGGTAAATTATTTACTAATTGATGTTGAACAGTTCCTTCTTTATCAATTAAAAATAAACCACGATAAGCAATCAATTCACCATTAGCTGCTAAGTTGTTATTTTCATCTACAAAAAAATCACCAGCTAAAACATCATAGTTCGATGAAATAGTTTTGTTGGTATCAGCTACAATTGGATAAGTAACACCTTTGATACCACCTTGTGCCTTTGTCATTTGTAACCAACCCCAATGCGATTGCTCTGTATCAGTGCTACAAGCCACCACAGCACAATTTCTTTTTTCAAATTCAGCTAATTTTTCTTGAAATGCATGTAATTCAGTTGGGCAAACGAAAGTAAAATCTTTTGGGTAAAAGAAAAATACTACATTCTTGTTTCCTACATATTGTTGCAATGAAAAATCATCAACAATTTCATTTCCATTTACTACTGCTTTCGCCTTAAATGAAGGCGCTTTTCGTCCTACTAATACTGACATATTTATTTATTTTTATTTGTTTTATAATTATTTTGAAATGCAAATGTAATTTGAAAATCATTCAAAAAGTATGATTTAAATTTTGTTAAAATTTACACACAATACAACACCGAAAAATAAATTTTGTTTTCTTGCAACCAATATTTTAATAGTTGCATCTTTACATCATATTTTAAATTTTAAAACATAATAAATGAAGACCCATTTCATTGGCTTAATTGCTTTTTTTGCAGGTTTAATTTTGCTTAATAGTTGTAGAAATGATTTTGATATTGCTTCGCAATGGAAAGAAGTTCCTGTGGTTTATTGCTTATTAGATGCTGATAGCTCGGTTCAATATATAAAAGTTGAAAAAGCATTTTTGGATAAATCAATTAGCGCCGCTACCATGGCATCAAATCCTGATTCAATTTATTATTTAGAAAAATTAAAAGTGGTTTTGTTTGCCACCAACACATCAACTAATAAAGAGATTGCAGGCGAAAGTTTTGAATGTGAATTAGTAAAAGGTGATACAATTGGATTGAAAAAAGAAAGTGGTTATTTTGCTACTTCTCCAAATTATTTTTTCAGATTAAAGAAGAAATTAAATACACTTTACAATTATAATTTAAAAATTACAAAAGCTGATGGAAGTGTGGTTGCAACTGCTCAAACCAATGTAATCAGCAAAACAGTTTTTAATGCTAATTATACTTCATTGCCTGGTTTTAGTTTTTATAATCCTGCTCAAAAAAATAAAATTTTAATTCGATTAATTCCAAGCCCTAATGCTGTTAGTGCTGATATGGTAATGCGTACTTATTACACCGAATATAATTTAGCTTTAACTGATTCAAGTACACATTATATTGATTTTAACGTGTTTCAAAATGCTAGATATAGCAATTCAACGGTTGTAAATGGTGATGTAACAACATTCTACGGCCCTAATTATTATTCAAATTTAAGATATGCATTAAAAGATAAACCGAAAAACGTAAAGCGTAAATTTAACCGCTTAGATTTTATTGTATATACTGGCAATCATATTTTTGATGATTATAGAAATGTGTTATTAGCTCAATCAGGTTTCACTTCAGGAAATTCACAGCCTATTTATACAAATATTGTTGGCGGCGGACTTGGTATTTTTGCTAGCAGAAATACAGCAACGCTTAAAAATGTAACGATTAATGCAGCAAGTTTAGATTCATTGAAGGTAGGAATGTACACTTACGATTTAGGATTTGATTTTTAATCACATCCTAACTTAAAAGCGTAATTATATTTTACTTTTCTTTCCATAAAAAATGCCCCAATTAGTGTATAACTTTTTGGGGCATGTTCAAAATAAAGCGGCTTTTTTAGTTTTATCCTTCTCTTTGTTCTATCTCATTTCTAATCTGTTTTACCAAATCATCATTAGATATCATTCCTAAATCACCTTTGCCTTTTTTACGAACTGAAACCGAATTGGCAGCAATTTCTTTTTCGCCAATTACCAGCATATATGGCGTACGACTCATTTCTGCATCACGAATTTTTTTACCTATTTTTTCATTACGGTCGTCTAATGTGCAACGAATTTTATTCAATTTCAATTTAGCTTCTAGTTCTTTGGCGTAATCCATAAACTTATCACTAATAGGTAAAATTGAACATTGGTTTGGTGCTAACCAAGTTGGAAAATTACCTGCATAATGTTCAATCAAAAATCCAATAAAACGTTCATGAGTACCTAATGGTGCACGATGAATAATTAATGGAACATCAGTTGAATTATCATTTGTTGCAAATTCTAAATTAAATCTTTTGCCCTGTGCAAAATCAACTTGGTTGGTAGCTAAAGTAAATTCACGACCAATTGTACTCCAAATTTGTACATCTATTTTAGGACCGTAGAATGCACCCTCATCTGCTACTTCAATAAATGGAGTGCCCGATTTAATTAATACATCACGAACCATATCTTCAGTTTGCTTCCATAATTCAGGTTCATTAATATATTTCTGACCTAATTTAGATGGTTCATGTTTGCTAAAACGCATTACGTATTTATCAATACCAAATATTTTAAAGTATTTTAAATACATATCATTTACTGCCTTAAACTCTTGTTCAAATTGTTCACGAGTGCAATAAATATGTGCATCGTTCATGTGCAAACATCTTACTCTCATCAGGCCAAACAATTCACCACTTTGCTCATAACGATAGCAAGTACCATATTCAGCCAAACGCAATGGTAAATCACGATAACTCTTTGGTTCTGCTGCAAATATTTTATGATGATGCGGACAATTCATCGCCTTTAAATAATACTTCTCTCCATCCAATTCCATAGGCGGAAACATACTTTCAGCATAATATGGCAGATGACCACTTTTCAAATACATGCTTTCTTTTGCAATATGCGGCGTTACCACACGTTTGTATCCTGCAGCTTCTTCAGTTTCTTTAGCTAATTTTTCTAACTCTTCAATAATCACAGTTCCGTTAGGCATCCACAAAACCAAACCAGCACCCACATCATCATCCATAGTGTAAATGCTCATTTCTTTTGCAATTTTTCTATGGTCACGTTTTTTTGCTTCTTCCACTAATGTTAAATATTCATCTAACTCTTTTTGTGTTGGAAATGTGATACCATAAATACGAGTTAATTGTTTATTTTTTTCATTACCTCTCCAGTATGCACCTGCTATAGTTGTGAGCTTCGCAGCCTTTATAAAACCTGTATTTGGAATATGTGGCCCACGACATAAATC
>JBDKJJ010000262.1:0-4682 GCA_039796635.1 Bacteroidota bacterium | reverse complement strand
TTCAGCATTATATGACAAAGCATTTGATAAAGGGTTGATTGCAATTAATGAGGATTTCAAAATATTGCTTTCGAAAGATTTAAAGAAAAAACATAAGCATGATTATTACTCTAAATATTTTTTGCCAATAGAAAATATGGAGATAGCTAAACCGCAGCGATACACACCAAATAAGGAGTTTATACAATATCACTTAGATTCAGTTTTCGAAAAATAATATTAGATTGTATTAGATTGCATTCAATATCAGTATCGTTTTCAGCTTATAACTTCACACATACCAATCACAAAATATCACTTTTTGTTTGTATGCTTTGTTAAAGGTTTTAATATACAAGTATGTGCGTTTTAAAAGGTTAAGTTTGGTAATAGTAAATGAATAAAAAAACGCTAAATAAAAAATGCCCCAATTAGTGTCTAACTTTTTGGGGCATGTTCATTTTTATTTACCCTCATGTTGCCTTGACAACAGAGGCAGATTTAATTGATGTGCAATTTTAGTGGCAAGATTGCTCCCTTCATGGGTGAAAGCCCACACAAATAATTGTTTGATGGGATGTTGCTTGCAAATGAGCTGAATGGCTTGGGTGGTGGTGTTTAGCGCCAAACCTTTATTTCGGTATTCGGGTAAAATCATCACCGAACATAAATACAAGGCATCGTATGCAATACCAATGGGCGTAAGGTTTAGTAGCTCTGATTCTGAAATTTTCTTGTTGATAAATTCGGTCATTAGAGATTCAGTAGTAGGAATTATAATAGCCCATAAAATAGGTCCATCGCCTTCAATTAATTCAGAAACTGTATTGGGGTGAAGTTTTTTTAATTGAGCTATTACCGATTCGTCAACATCTAATTGATTTGAATCATGATGAGCTGCAAAAATATCATCAACCAACTGAATCATTCTTTCATAGTTTGTCATAAAATGCGTAGTTTGTTTTTTCAAAAAATTGGTAACAGATAATATTGAATCAAGTTCAAAACCAAAAAAAATTTAACAAGAGTAAGCACAAAATTTAAAAAGGTATCAAAAACTTAAACTTACCTACTAAAAATTGCCGATGGCCTTTTGTTTCATTCAGTTCGCAGTATTTAAATTATGGAATATGGTAATACATGACAAAAATCATGTTTCGGCTGAATCATTTACTATACAAGGCTTTGAGGGTGTGGTAAAAACAAATTTTAATTTTATTAACACAGAGTTATAAAATTTGAGTTTCACATACTATTTTTGCGAACATCTAAAAAAACGGCTCATTAATTTTTCTATCGAATAATATATGCAAAAACTGAAAACCTCTGTATTTAAGCCTTTTCTGGCGGTTTTGTTTTTAACTTTTTTTGTTTCCAAATTCTCATTTGCTGCGGTGGATGGCGAAGCGATTTTCAAAAACAATTGTTCAAGCTGTCATAAAATAAATGAAGACATGACTGGCCCGGCTTTAAAAGATATTGAAAAGCGCCGAGATAAAGCATGGGTATATAAATGGGTACATAACTCATCAGCTGTTGTAGCAAGCGGTGATAAATACGCCGTTGATTTATTTAATAAATGGAGCAAAACTCAAATGACTCAGTTTCCGAATTTGAAAGAAGAGGAAATTGATGGTATTTTAGATTATATTAAAAATTATAAAGAGCCTGTAAAAGCAGTTGCAGCGGCAGGGACTAGTTCAAGCAATGAAGAAAACAGCGACGCTATTTATTTCTTAGCATTATTATTCATTATTTTTTTAGTAGTTTATTTATTAATTGGTAAAGTAAACCGAAACTTAATCAATTTAGTAAATGAAAAGCAAGAAGGTGTTCTTCCTAAGCCAATACCATTATACAAAAACAGAAGAATGATTGGTTTCATACTTATTTTGGTAGTAATTTTTGTTGGTTATCGTGCAGCTGATTCAGCAGTTGATATGGGTCGTTCTCAAGGTTACATGCCAACACAACCAATCAAGTATTCACACAAATTACATGCTGGCGATATGCAAATTGATTGTAAATATTGCCATGTAGGTGTTGAAAAAGGTAAGCAAGCAGGTATTCCTACAGTAAATATTTGTATGAACTGCCATAAAGCAGTTGGCGAAACTGTAAATGGAACTGGTAAAGAGGAAATTGCAAAAATTCGCAAAGCTTATGAAACAGGTCAACCTGTTGAGTGGGTTCGTATTCATAACTTACCTGATCACGTATATTTCAATCATGCTCAACACGTAAAAGCTGGCGGATTAGAATGTCAAACATGTCATGGTCAAATTCAAGAAATGGAAGTAGTAGCTCAAAATCAACCATTATCAATGAGCTGGTGTATCAATTGTCATCGTGAAACAAAAGTATTGTTTAAAGAAAACAAGTACTATGGCATGTATGAAAATTTGCACAAGCAAATGGATAAAGGAGAAATTAAAGGAGTAACTGAAGCCATGATGGGTGGTTTGGAATGCCAAAAATGTCACTATTAATTTCTTTACTTAATACAACAAAACCAAATAGTATTAAGCAATTCAAAAGTTCATAAAGTATATAATTTAAAAGTCGGAAGTACTAAGTACTCAATACTAAATACTAACAAAAAAGATGGAAAAAAAATATTGGAAAGGATTAGAAGAAATGCAACAAACAAAAGAGCATACTTCACAAGTTCAAAATGAATTTAGTGAAGAGTTGCCTTTGGTTGAAATGTTTAGCGATAGCCTTACTTCAAAAAGTACTGGTCGTCGTGATTTCTTAAAAGTAATGGGCTTCAGTGTAGCTGCTGCTACATTAGCTGCTAGTTGCGAAATCCCTGTTCGTAAAGCAATTCCTTATGTAATAAAACCTGAAGAAGTTGTACCTGGTGTTGCCAATTGGTATGCATCAACTTATGCTGATGGCGGTGAATATTGCAGTATTTTAGTAAAAAGCCGTGAAGGACGACCAATAAAAATTGAAGGAAATCATAATAGTGAAATTACTAAAGGCGGTACTAGTGCCCGTGTTCAAGGAAGTGTATTGAGCTTATATGATACAGGAAGAGCAACAGCACCTTCAATGGGTGGCAATGAATCAACTTGGGAAAAAATTGATGCAGCTATTAAAAGCGAATTAGCTAAAGGAGCTACTGCTATTGTTACTTCAACAATTCTTTCACCTTCAACAAAATCAGTAATTGCTGATTTTGTGGCAAAAAATGCTGGCAGCAAGCATATTACTTATGATGCACAATCTTATAGTGGTATATTAATGGCCAATGAATCAAACTTTGGCAAACGTGCTTTGGCATCATACAATTTTGATAAAGCAAACGTAATTGTAAGTTTTGGTGCTGACTTTTTAGGAACTTGGATTTCACCAACTGAATTTACTAAGCAATATGTTCAAGGTAGAAAATTGAATGATGGCAAAATGGAAATGAGCAAACATTTTCAAATTGAATCTAATTTAAGTTTAACTGGAGCTAATGCAGATGACCGAATTGCAATTCATCCAACTGAAGAAGGATTAGCTGTGGTTGGTTTATATAATATTTTAAATGGCGGTTCAAGCAATATAAAAGGATTAGATAAAGCCGCTAAAGTGTTAGCTGCTGCTGAAAAAGGAACAACATTAGTTGTTTCAGGAAGCAATGATGCTAATATTCAAATGGTGGTTAATCATATCAATACAATGTTGGGCAATTATGGTTCAACTTTAGATATTAATCATCATGCAAATTATGCACAAGGTAATGATGCAGAAGTAGCTGCTTTAGTTGATGATATGAAAGCTGGCAAATATGCAACTGTGATGATTGCTGGATGTAACCCTGCTTACGATTATCCTACACAAAAATTTGCTGATGCATTTAAAACAGTAGCTTGCAGAATTTCATTCAATGATAGAATGGACGAAACTACTAAACTTTGTAACTATCACACACCTGATCATCATTATTTAGAAAGTTGGAATGATGCAGAACCAAAGGCAGGACATTATAGTATTTGTCAGCCTGTAATTGCTCCATTATTTAAAACTCGTCAGTTTCAAGATAGTTTATTAAAATGGATTGATTGCCCAAGCGATTATTATTCTTACTTACAAGAAAATTGGACAAAAAATATTTTAAAAGGCGATGTAAATGATTGGGATAATGCAGTGAAAATGGGTGTATTCTCAGGCGCTGCAAGTTCTACTCCGAAAGCTGAAGAAAAATCTACAGCAAAAACTGAAGACAAAAAATCTTCAGCATCAGCTTCATCTGCAAAAGGAGATATCAATACCGCAATTGCAGCAATTAGCGGAACTTACTCTGGAAAGAAAAATTCAATGGCAGTTGTATTGTATGAAAAAGTAGCAATTGGTAATGGTAAAAACTCAAACAACCCATGGTTGATGGAAATGCCAGACCCAATTACTAAAACAACTTGGGACAATTACGCTTGTGTTTCTTATGACACAGCATTAAAATTAGGCTTATTAGAAAATAACGGTAGTTTATTTAGTGACCACAAACCAGTTTGGGATGCTAAAGAAACTAAAATGGTAACTATTAAAGTTGGTAATTCAACTGTTACATTACCTTCCTTGGTTCAACCAGGTTTAGCTAATGATACCATTGCAATTGCAGTTGGTTATGGTAGAACCGCTGCTGGTAAAGTGGGTAATGGTGTAGGTCAAAATGCTTATCCATTTAAAACATGGAATGGCTCTACTTGGAT
>JBDKJJ010000261.1:0-4788 GCA_039796635.1 Bacteroidota bacterium | reverse complement strand
ATACTGATGTGTCCTTAATTTCTTCACAAACTTGCATTCCTTCAAAATAATATTTCTTAGCTTCTTGCAAATTGCCCTGAGCCTTATACACATAAGCAGTACTATTTAAAGTAGCTGTCATACCAAATTTTATTTTCGTCTCTTTATATAGTCTCAATGATTCTTTCAAGGCAACCAAAGCTGAATCATATTTTTTTTGATCAATATAAACATCGCCAATGTTACCTAAATTTCCTGCCACGGTGTACCAATCTTTTAGTTCTTTATTTGTAGCGATGGCAAGTTTATAGTACTCCAAAGCTTTGGTTGAATTGTGGATATGAAAATAAATTTGAGCTACATTATTTTGTGAATAAGCAATGTAAGGTTTCACATTATGCTTTTCATAAATTTTCAAACACTCTAAAAAAGCCGCCAATGATTCAGAATATTTTTCAAGCCGTGTATATATACTTCCAATTTTATTTAGCGATGATCCAACACCCATTTCATCGTTCAACTTACGCCTAATAGCTAAGGCTTTTTTATTTAATTCTAATGATTCAGTAAGATTTCCTTTTTTTAATTTTATTAATCCAACATCATTATATGCTAATGCTAAAAATTTAGGAATGTTGATTTTTTCAGCCAATTTTAATTCTTCTGCTACATATTTTTCGGCTTGAGTCATATCAAAATTTTGAGTTTCCCAACTCAAATCACCAAGTATCGCAACTCTTTCAGAGTCATGCTTTGCAGTATTTAGTTTTTCTTTTAATGATTTTATTTTTTCTGAATCTTGAGCTTGTGCATTTATTTGAGCTAAAAAACATAACAGAATAGATATTAAAAAAATGGTTTTGTTCATTTGTAAGAATTGAATTATCAAAATTAAAAATAAACAAACTAGCTTTAGTGATTATTTTCAATAAAGTTCAATTATTTCAGTCAAATATTCTTAAATAAACAACGGAGCAAACTACCAATTTTTGGCAATCTACTCCGTTGTTTAATAATTAAATTATCCTATTTCTCAGATCCGAAACTTGCTGCTAAATATTCTCTATTTAATCTAGCAATGTTTGTTATTGAAATTTCTTTAGGGCATTCTGCTTCGCAAGCACCAGTGTTAGTACAGCTTCCAAAACCTTCTTTATCCATTTGTGCAACCATATTCAATACACGAGTTGAACGCTCAGGCTGACCTTGTGGTAACAAAGCAAATTGTGAAACTTTTGCTGATACAAACAACATAGCACTTGAATTTTTACAAGCTGCTACACAAGCGCCGCAACCTATACAAGCCGCTGCTGCAAATGAAGCATCAGCATCATCTTTGTTTATTGGCAAACAGTTAGCATCTTGCGCATTGCCAGTATTTACTGAAACAAAACCACCTGCTTGTTGTATTCTATCAAACGAACTTCTATCCACCACTAAATCTTTAATCACTGGAAAAGCACCAGCTCTCCAAGGTTCAACCGTTACGGTTTCGCCATCGTTAAATGCTCTCATGTGTAATTGACATGTAGTGGTTGCATCCCAAGGGCCATGAGCCCTGCCATTGATGTGCATGCTACACATACCACAAATTCCTTCTCTACAATCATGGTCAAATGCCACAGGTTCTTTCTTTTCAGAAACTAATTTTTCATTCAACACATCAATCATTTCTAAAAATGACATTTCAGTGCTGATATCACTTACCGGATAAGTTTCAAAATGACCATTGTCTGCTGCGTTTTTCTGCCGCCAGATTTTTAAGTTAAGATTGATGTTTTTATGTTCCATGTAATATCAGTTTATATCTTTTTATAATTTTTATATTCTCCTGGGCGCCAACCTAATTTTTTTTGCATCCAGTAAAACAATTTTTGTTTAAATGATGTAAAGTGTTTTTCACTTACATCTACTTCTACTTCCCAATTTGCTGATTCAATTCTGTTTTTCATCACTTCAGGATGTGTTTCAGTGAACAATGCCAATGAATCTATTTGATTAAAATCAAATGCAGTTCCTTTGTTTTTTTGTTCACTTTCAGTAGCATATTTTTTTTGTTCTTCATCATTGCGCCACCATTTGCCCATATCGGTATGTTTTTTAAACATATTGATAGGATTCTTTACCCACCCATAATGATAAATAAAAGCATCTATCAATTTCACTTTTAGTTTTTCATCATTCCCTTTTCTGAAACCCTGTGCATCTTTGTAAGAATAAATTGATTTATCATTTCTAACAATTCTTATTTCTTTATTGTACCATTTAATTCCGTCAGCTATATATTGATAGCTTCCAAAAAAATGATGGTAATGAAATAATAATCCATCCACATTTTTATCATCCTTGTATTTGTGCATTGCTGCTTTAATTATAGGATAATATTTTTCATGAATTAATTCATCTGTTTGAAGATAGATTAACCAATCACTATCTGGTGAAACAGCTGCTTTGGCTTTATCAGTTTCAGCAGCTAAAACTTTTCCGCCTTCACGTAAATTTTCATCCCAAATAGTTTCAACTATTTTTATTTTTGAATCATTAATTGAAAGAACTTTTTGTAACGTATCATCTTCACTTTTACCAACCGCTATCACTAATTCATCTACCAACGGAAGCAGCGATTTTATTGACTCTACAAATGGATAATCGTATTTAATTCCATTCCTAATTAATGTAAAACCGCTTATTTTCATTTTTGTTTGAACACAAAACTATCTATTATCTTTATTTATTTTTTATATACTTTAAATAATCTTGTTGTCGAATTTTTCTTTTGTTACTTACTGAAAAATTATACCAATACACCCATGCTTCAATTTTCTTTCCGTCATTCAATTCAATTGTTTCTTTCCTCCTATAATACTCTGATGCTGTAATTTTTTTCCTGTCATATCCTTCATATTCATCTAATAATTTCAAAATTTTACGTGGATGATGAACTAAATAAACTTCTCCTAAAATTTTAGAATTTCCTTGGGGTAATGCCGCCGGATATTCCCCTATGTCATACAATTCCCCATTTATTTTTGCTGTTTCAATAAACTCAATTTCATCTGAAATCTGTTTACTCAATGGTAAATCAAAATCTTTCCGAAGCGTACCATAAACAAAAAGATAATTATTTTTTGTCATGATGTTTTGTATTTAGATAATTTGATAAATTCAAAAATTTATGTTCGTTAATAAAATTCATACAAATTTCATTAGATTTTATCAAAGTTAAATAATAAGCAAATAAATTATTTATTTCATCAACAGATAATTGATTCTCTTTTTCAAGTGTGGCTATAAATTCAAAGAAGTTTAAGTAATCAGCAAGTTTCTCTTGTTTCTCAATGTTATTATCTAAATCATTTTGAGTAAGTTGGTTGTAGTCAAGCCAAATTCTAACTTGTTTATACTGACTATCTTTTTCGTAGAATTTTTCAAATAGTGATTTTAACCATTCAGCTCTTTTTAATTTTCTATTTTGAAAATATCCTCTTCCTGCAAAATAAATCCCCACAGCAGAAATTAAATATGACACAAGTTGCACCCATTCCAACAAAGTGGTCGGACTAAAGCTTTTAGGTTCTATTTGGCTACAAAGCATCATGATTATCTTCCCTAACTTTATTTATAATTTCTACTTGAAGGCTTAATCACATCATACTTCAATTCTTCTTTGTTCAATGTCCAGTTGCAATCGCCATTCATTTCCCAAGCTGCTACATACATGAATTGTGAATCATCACGTTTTGCTTCGCCATCTTCTTCCTGACTTTCTTCACGGAAATGTCCGCCACAACTTTCTTTTCTATTCAAAGCATCCATACACATTAACTCACCCAACTCTAAAAAGTCGGCTACTCGATTTGCTTTATCTAACTCAGGATTAAATTCTTTTACATCACCAGGAATGAAAACATCTTTCCAAAATTCAGCACGTAAAGCTTGAATTTCTTTTATTGCTTCTTGCAATCCTTTTTCATTACGAGCCATACCGCATTTATCCCACATAATTTTTCCTAAACGCTTATGAAAACTTTCAACGCTCTGATTCCCTTTAATGCTCATCAATTTATTGATTCTATCTGCTACTTCTTTTTCAGCTTTTTCAAATGCTTCATGTGTAGTTGGAATTGATTTGGTACGAATTTCATCAGCCAAATAATTACCAATAGTATAAGGAATTACAAAATATCCATCAGCCAAACCCTGCATCAATGCTGATGCTCCCAAGCGATTAGCACCGTGGTCACTGAAGTTGGCTTCACCTAAAGCATACAAGCCTGGCACAGTAGTCATTAATTCATAATCAACCCACAAACCACCCATGGTATAATGCACCGCAGGATAAATTCTCATGGGCACTTCATAAGGATTTTCGCCAGTAATTTTTGCATACATATCAAACAAATTACCATACTTTTCTTTTACCACTTCTTTACCTAAAGCTAATGCTTCAGCATCAGATGGATTATGATTGCCTTGTTTTGATGCTTCAATTCTACCATAACGCATCATGTTAAATTTAAAATCTAAATAAACTGCTTGCTTACTTGCACCCACTCCAAAACCAGCATCACATCGTTCTTTAGCAGCTCTTGATGCCACATCTCTTGGAACTAAATTACCAAATGCAGGATATCTTCTTTCTAAATAATAATCACGTTCTTCTTCAGGTATTTCATTTGGCTTACGGCTATCGCCTTGTTTTTTCGGAACCCAAATTCTTCCATCATTACGCAATGATTCTGACATTAAAGTCAATTTACTTTGATGATCGCCACTTACAGGAATGCAAGTTGGATGAATTTGAGTGAA
>JBDKJJ010000260.1:0-7485 GCA_039796635.1 Bacteroidota bacterium | reverse complement strand
TGGGGCCGTTAGGGCAGCATGCAAAAATGGCTCACGGATATTTTGCTTTTCCGAAATTAGAAGGCCCAATTGCAAGCAGAATGATGTTTAAAGGAAAAGAAAGAATAGTTTGGAGTTTGAATAATTATTTAGGATTAGGCAATCATCCAGAAGTAAGAAAAGCTGATGCTGATGCGGCTGCTGAGTTTGGATTAGCATACCCAATGGGTGCAAGAATGATGAGCGGCAACAGTAATTTAATTGAGCAATTTGAAAGAGAATTGGCTGATTTTGTGAAGAAGCCTGATGTTTTCATTTTGAATTACGGCTATCAAGGTGTTGTTTCTATTATTGATGCTATTGTTAATCGACATGATGTAATTGTATATGATGCTGATTCACATGCTTGTATTTTAGATGGGAAAAGATTGCATGTAGGAAAAAGTTTCGTTTTTAAACACAATGATATTGAAAGTTTCAAAGTGCAAATGGAACGTGCTACAAAATTAACTGCTGAAACTGGTGGTGGAATTTTAGTAATTACTGAAGGTGTATTTGGCATGAGTGGCAATATGGGGAAATTGAAAGAAATTGTTGATTTGAAAAAGAATTACAATTTCCGTTTGTTAGTGGATGATGCACACGGATTTGGTATGATGGGCGCAACTGGCGCAGGTACTGGCGAAGAACAAGGTTGCCAAGATGGTATTGATTTATACATCAGCACATTTGCAAAAGCGATGGCAAGTATAGGTGGTTTTGTGGCTGGTGATGAAGAAATTATAAGCTATTTGCGTTATAATACTCGTTCACAAATTTTTGCAAAAACATTACCAATGCCAATTGTGAAAGGCAATTTGAAGCGTTTAGAATTATTGCGTAGCAAGCCTGAATTGAAAGCAAAATTATGGCATAATGTAAATCGCTTACAAGGTGGTTTACGTAAAATTGGTTTGAACTTAGGTGCAACAAATACTTGTGTAACTCCAATTTACTTGCAAGGCACAACTACACAAGCTGCTAATTTAATTTTTGATTTACGTGAAAACTTCAATATCTTCTGTTCAATTGTGGTTTATCCTGTAATTCCAAAAGGACAAATGTTATTGCGTTTGATTCCAACTGCTGACCATACAGATAAAGACATTGACGATACCTTACATGCATTCAGCGAAATTTATCGTAAATTAACAACAGGTGAATACGATAAGCAATTTGAAGGAATGGCAATGATTGAAGCCATTGGCGGTGTTTAATTTTTAAACAAATAATATTAAAAGCCTCGAGAAATCGAGGCTTTTGTTTTACATACATTTATATACATGAAACTAATAATTACAGGTGCAAACGGAATGGCAGGAAGTGAAGTTGTTCGTCAGGCAATTTTAAATGAATCCATTTCGGAAATTACTTTAATAGCTCGAAGGTCATTAAACATTAGCCATTCAAAAATAAAAACAGTAATTCATTCTGATTTTTCAAACTATGATG
Organism: Bacteroidota bacterium; assembly: GCA_039796635.1. Taxonomy (GTDB): domain Bacteria; phylum Bacteroidota; class Bacteroidia; order Chitinophagales; family CAIODY01; genus CAIODY01. Next base: position 6,015 of record JBDKJJ010000260.1, on the reverse strand, counting down.
CACTGAAAAATATTTTTGCTCAACATGATGCATGCATTTGGTGTTTAGGAATTTCACAAACTCAAGTTACTGAATCAGAATACATAAAAATAACTTATGATTTTACTATTGCAGCAGCCCAATCCATGCTGCAAAGCAACCCTAACATTACATTTTTATTTTTAAGTGGTGCTGGTGCTGATAGCAGTGAAAAAAGCAAAACTTTGTTTGCTCGAATTAAAGGGAAAACTGAAAATGAATTAAAAAGAATGGGCTTCAAACACTTATTTATAGCTCGTCCTGGTGGAATAAGACCAATGCACAAAAAAGAAAATGCAGCATGGTTTGAAAAAATGTTAATACCGCTTTATCCTATTTTTGAATTTTTACTTCCAACAAAATTTATCAAATCAACTGAATTAGCAATTGCCATGTTAAACATTGCAACAAACGGAAGTGATTTAATCATTCATGAAAATACTGATTTACAAAAATTAGCTAAATAGAATTATCTTCAATTTTTAAAACACAAAATCAAATTGCGCTGGTATTTAAAAGCTATTGTTCAAAAGGCCATTGGCATTGTTCCTTTCGGCACACAACTAAACTATTTTTTTCAGAAAAATATTACCAAACGTGTAATATTGAATGATTGGTTTTTTGATGATATTCTTACCCACTATATCCGTTTCAAAAAACTTTTAAATGAAAATACTTCCATATCATCATTTGATAACATTGCTTTTTTAGAATTAGGCACTGGCTGGCATCCCATAATGCCACTCCTTTTCAGCCTTGAAAATGCTAAAGAAGTTTGTAGCGCCGATTTAAATTTTCATGTTCGTAAAGAAAATTTATTGAGGCTTATTTCATTTTTTGAAAACAGAATTCAGCAACAATTTTTTTCAAAAAACAATATCAACATTAATGAAAACAAATGGCAATTGTTGATGAAAATAAAATCTGAATTACAAAAATCTTCGTCGCCTTCATTGATTAAATTAAATAATTTATTCAGTGAAATGAATATTACATTTTATAATGGTGATGCAGCTAAATTGAGTTTTGATAATAAGAGTTTTGATGTTTGTTTTTCAATAAATACACTTGAACATATTTATCAACCGATGTTGCAAAATATTTTACAAAATTATGCTCATCATACAAATCAAAATGGGTATCACTTGCATGTAATTGATATGAATGACCATTTTTCACATATTGATTCTTCCATCACAAAATATAATTATTTGCAATTTAGTAATGAGCAATGGAAATTAATTGACAATAATCTGCAACCACAAAACCGCTTACGAATTACTGATTTTGAAAACATTTTTTTAAAAATTGATTTAAAAATCATCAAAGAAGTTTCAATGCCAGCTGAAATGGAAAGTTTCAATAGCATAATTTTACATCAAGATTTTAAAAAATATAACGCTGAAAGATGCGCCATACCTAACACTACAATGCTATTGCAAAAAGCATAGCATCATTTTGTAGTTAATTATTATCTTCGCATTTCTTAAAAAATCAAAAATCAGAATATGAGTTGGTTTAAACGAAAAATACAAGGCATTACTACAAGCACAAAAGAGAAACTTGAAGCGCCAGATGGCGTATGGTTTAAATGCTCTGAATGTAAAAGTGCTATTCCGATGGTTGACTTAAAAGATAATTTATATGTTTGCCCAAAATGTGAATACCATAGTCGTATTGGTTCAAAAGAGTATTTTGATATAATTTTTGACGAAAATCAATTTACTGAATTAATGCCTACTATGGTGGCTAAAGATTTTCTGCACTTTGTTGATTTGAAACCTTATGATAAAAGATTGGTTGAAACGATTAAAAAAACTAAACTAAAAGATGCCATGCGTAGTGCTCATGGTAAAGTAAACGGACAAGATTTAGTAATCTGTTGTATGGATTTTGCCTTTATTGGTGGTTCGATGGGCAGTGTGGTTGGTGAAAAAATTTCAAAAAGTATTGATTACTGTGTAAAACATAAAATACCATTTATGATTATCAGCAAATCAGGTGGTGCACGTATGATGGAAAGTGCATTTTCATTAATGCAAATGGCGAAAACATCAGCTAAATTAACTCAGTTAGCTAATGCCAAACTTCCTTATATTTCATTATGTACTGACCCAACAACAGGCGGTGTAACTGCAAGTTATGCTATGCTTGGTGATTTGAATATTGCCGAACCAAAAGCCTTAATTGGTTTTGCAGGGCCAAGGGTAATTAAAGAAACTATTAAACGTGATTTACCTGAAGGTTTTCAAACTTCTGAATTTTTATTAGAAACAGGATTTTTAGATTTTATTGTTCATCGTAAAGATTTGAAAAACAAATTAGCTGATGCTTTATTAATGCTAAAAGCGAATTGATTTTTGGTTAATCTCAACTAAATAATAAAAAGCTTCCTGTGTTTATATCAGAAAGCTTTTTTTAGTTATACCCAATAAATTTCAATATCATTCTTTCACAAACTTCCCAACACTCACATTTCCGTTTATATCAGTGGCTTTGATGAAATAAATACCCGAAGGCAAGTTGTTAGTCATAAGTCGTAAGTCATTAGTGGTTAGTCTTTCAACCAGAATATTTTGTTTTTGCCCTAATAAATCTGTTACTTCAATTGTATTTACTGCTAACTGATAACCGTTAACTGTTAACTTGTCTTTACAAGGGTTTGGATGTACTATCAATCCTGCTTTTTCATTAATGATTTCATTTACACCAATATTGCCTTGACCTTTTACATTCAAATTAAAGCCAGCGCTTTTAATTAGATGACCTTGATAATCTTTTTTTAGCCATTGTTGGTCTTATCTTATACCGATTACGTTTTCAAAATAGTCCATCCCGAAGAAATCGGGACGTTTCACTCATTTGTACTATTTTCAAACTGTATCGCCATTTACCACTTCACAACAACAAATAGTTTGGACTATTTTGTTGTTGGAATTGGTATTACAAGCGTTGATTGGCGTATAGCGGTCGGAATTTGTCTTCCGACAACTAAAGCATAGCCTAACATAAATGTATAATTCATTTCATATAAATAATGCATAAAAAAAGCGAATTGAAATTTTCAATCCGCTTTTTTATAATCTTATTCATCATCTTCATCAGCCACAGGAACTTTTTTAGGTTCCTCTTTTTTCACTTCTTTTGATTCTTTTTTCTTTTCCTCTTTAGGAGCTTTTTCTTTTTTCGGTTTTGGCTCTTTTTTCTTTGCTTCTTTTTTCGGTTCAGCTTTTTTAACTTCTTCTTTTTTAGCAGGCGTTAAATCATCTTCATCATCACTATCATTACTTACCTTCTTTTTAGGTGCTGAAGGTTCGTCTTTTTCTTCTTCATCAGCAACTACGGTATTTGTTTTTTTCGTTTCAGATTTAACTTCTTCTTTTTTCGGTTTTTCCTTTTTTACTTTTTCCTTTTTCGGTTTTTTCTCTTCCTTTTTAGTTTCCTTAGGTTCTTCTTTCACCTTTTCTTTTTTCACTTTTGGTTCTTTCTTCTTCTCTTCCTTCGGCTCATCTGCTTTCTTTTCCTCTTTTTTCACTTTCTCTTTTTTAGCTTTAGGTTCTTTTTTCTTTTTCTCTTCTTTTCCTTTGGCTTTTTTATCCGCATTTTCAGCTGGTTTTACATCTTCATCATCCTCTGCATCAGCTTTCGGAGCTACTTTTTTAGCTGGTGCTTCATCTTCGTCATCATCGCTTTTAACAGTTTTTGTTTCAGCTTTAATAGTTTTCAAATCCTCGGTTTTAGGTTGAGGTTTTGCAGGTGTTTCATCTTCATCATCATCATTTGAAATATTTGAATTTCGAGGTTGCTGATTTTGAATAGGGGCTGCAACAGCAGGTTTTGGTGCTGGCTGAGCCGTTGGAGCTGGAGTGGCTGGTACAGGAGTTGGTTGAGGTGCAACAACTGGAGCAGCAGGTTTTTCAGCAGGTTTGCTTACAATTTCATCATCATCTTCATCATCAGATTTATTAATTGTTTTATTTCCATTTGGATTAGGAGGTGTTACATTATTAATTGTTGGGGATGATACAGGTGTAGGCGCAGGAGTTGGAGTTGCTGCGTTTGGTGTTGGCTTCACTTCTTCATCTTCATCATCTGCATTATTTTTAGATGCATTGTTAGCAGGAACAGGCGCAGCAGGTTTTGGAGCAGCTTGTGCTGGCTTTGGTGTAGGTTTAGGTTCTGATATTTCATCTTCATCCTCTTCAACGCCTTTAGGATTTGATGCAGGAGTAGGCGCAATATTAGCTGGCTTTGGTGTAGGTTTAGGTGCTAGTTGAACAGGCGCAGGCATTGGTGTATTGTCAATTGGTGAATCATCCACCTGAATTTGACGTTTTTCACCATTATCATCTGGCTGCATCAAATCAAGTTGTGAATCATCTTTTGGTGATTCAACTTCATTTCCGTTGGCATCTAATTGAGCCCTAACCTGCCCACGTCTTTCTCTTTCTTGCAATTCATGAGTTGATGCTGTAGAATCAATCACAACAGGTCTGCCTTGTTCATAAGTGATAATTGCTCCTTCAACTGAACCAATAACAACAAATTCAGTACGACGATTCAATTGTCTGTTTTCAGGATTATCAGAACCATTTGGGTTTGAATTTGGCACTAATGGGTCAGTTTCACCATAGCCTTTAGCTGCTAATCTTTCAGACGCAATACCATGCCCAGTTAAAAAATCAACTACACTTTGAGCACGTGCTTGCGATAACTTCATATTATAGTCATCTGAACCTTTATTATCAGTGTGTGAATTTATCTGAATTTTAATGGTTGGGTTTTCATGCAAAAATCCTAATAAAGTGTCTAATGAAGGCCCTGATTCAGGACGTAATGTAGCTTTATCAAAATCATAGAACAACCCTTGAATTTTAATAGGCTTGATAATAATAGGTTTAATGAAAATATCAATTCGCTGTGTATCACTTTCTGTTTTTCCTTCAAAACTTACGGTAACGGTAGAAGTAAAGTATTTTTCTTTACCTGCTTTAATTACATATTTATGGTCTTTTTGTGTATTGAAGAAGTACTTCAATTTTTTTCTTGAAGAAGAATCTTTAGCAACAAAAGTTTGATCTTCATTTAATAATACAACCGTAACTTTTTCTAACGGATGTTTCTTTTCTTTATCATCAGTGCTAAATACATATCCTTTTACTGCAAAAACTGGATCAATAATATATTTGAATTCAAAAATATCATCGCAACAAGTAGGGCTTTTCAATTCAAAACCACCAGGGCGGTTTGAAACAAAAAATCCACCTTTATGATTAGGTGTTAATGTAAAATATCTATCATCAACACATGAATTAATTGGATATCCAACATTTTCAGGAAAATCAAATTTTTTACCCCAACCTTTTGCATAATAAATATCAAAACCACCCATACCTACTCTACCATTTGATGAAAAATATAATAAACCATTTCTATCATCATAATAAGGTGTGCAATCATCTTCAGTAGTATTTACTTTTTTGCCGCAATTGAATGCTGTTCCTGTTGAACCATCTCTTTTAATGGAAGCATACCAAATATCTAAACCACCTTGTGAGTTAGCGCTTTTTCTATCAGATACAAAGTATAATACATTTTCTCCTGTTTCGCTTCTACCAATAGTTGGTTGTGAATTTGTTGTATTTGGTGCATTAACTTCAGGCCCTAATTTTACAGGCTTACTCCACTTTCCCTTTTCACTATTTCGTGTACACATGTATAATTCACAAGTGATATGCAAATCAATATTGCTTTTTTCTCGGCATCTTGTAAATGCCATCATTTTTCCGTTTGAACTAAATGCAGGATTACCAGTATGGTCTTCATCACTATTTATTTCTTCACCATATTCTTTTCCTTTAGTCCATTTTGTACCATTTCTTGTTGATTTATAAATTCTACAAACATAAGATGCTCTTGTTGGTCCGCCTACTGCCACTACAGTATCTGACTTAATAGATGAAAAAGTTAAGGCATCATTACCATCAGCAGCAGGCC
>JBDKJJ010000259.1:0-6805 GCA_039796635.1 Bacteroidota bacterium | reverse complement strand
AATCAACAAAGTAACACTACAACAATGAAATGGCATTATTTCCTTCTAAAAATAGCAAATCAATGATGCTCATATTAGGTTTAAAACCAATTTTATCTTCAAAAACTTGGTAATATTTTGGAAATTGTTCGTCAGATTTAAAAATCAAATTGGGCTTAATTGAATTCCTTTTATCAATTGCAAGCAAAATATTTTTCTGATATTCAGTTGTAAAACTGATTTCAATATTTAGCTGAAGTAACTTAATAATCAATTTGATAAACTCAATATTTAACTCAGCTAAATAGGTAAATTCAGTTTGAAAAATAGATTTAAAGTCAGCTTCATAATATTCAAAGTATGGTGATTTTTTATACAAATACATTATTGCTTTCCAATGTTCTGATTGCCATTTTGAATTTTTGCAAATCATCACATCTTTCATTGCAGTGTGTGGTTGAAATTTTCCTTTTTCTAAAGGTATACTTAATGTCATTACTCCGTTAGCACCTGGAATGTAACATCGGTTTCTGAAACTTGATTTTATATAATGTTCATACATTTCAATTTGCAACCCTTTGCAATTTTTAATCATCTTAAAAAATGAAATGGGTGGTAAGTACTGAGGTTCAATCAAAATAATATTATTCATTGCATGCAAAATTGCTAATTTTACAATTTAAATCACAAAAAATGAAAACAAGATTTTTAATTTCAACTTTATATTTAATAATAATCCCGGTATTTTTGTTTGCACAGCAAAATACAATTGAAGTAAATGTAAGAAATTGCTCTTTTAATACTTCCCAACAAAATGGATACGTTGAAACTTATATTTCAATCAACCCTCAAACGCTTTCCTATAAAAAACAAAGTGATTCAACCTATCAAGCTAATTTAATTGGTACAATTATTTTTAAAAATGAAAAAAATGAAATTGTTTCATTTGATAAATTCCAGATGCAAACTCAAAAATTTAAAACTATTAATGAAATAAGTTATTCAGATGACCAACTTTTAAATGTAAGACGCAATCCATTGACAAAAGGGAATTACTCAATTTCAATTGAAATAGTTAACGACAAATTAGAAACAAAAAAAAATGAATCAATTGTAATAGGCGGCGATATAAATAAAAATCAATTTTCAGATATTTTACTTATTGATACTATGTATGAATCTAAAACTCACACAGCATTCGCACAAGGTGGTTATGAAATTATTCCAATGGTGATAAATTATTTTCCGTACAATAAAACTCAAATCACTTTTTTAACTAAATTTTACCCTTATGGTATAAAAGAAATTAAAGGAAAAGTTTTATTTCAAATTTCAATTGCAAAAAAAGAAACAGGTAAGATATTGGATGAATTTTCAACATCTTTTGCCGATGATTTAAAAAGTGAATTAGTTATTGTTAATTCAATTGATATAGGCAAATTACCAAGTGGTAATTACGATTTTATTATCATAGCCAGTAATAGAAATAATGAAATTTTAGCTTCAAAAAAAACTGAATTCATGCGAAATAGTTTTTATCGAAATATAAAAAGTATAATTTTAAATGATACATCGCTAGTGGTTGAAGGAGATATTGAAAATACATTTGTAAATAGATTTTCTTTGGTTGAAATTTCAAAAAGATTAACTACTTTAATACCAATTGCCAGTTCATCTGAAGATGTTTATATCAATAATTTAATTAAAAGCAATAATGAAAACAATATGAAAAGATTTTATTATAATTTTTGGCTAAATCAAAATCCAGAAAATCCTTTGAAAGCTTATAATGAATATGAATTAGTATTAACTGAGGTAAATAATGCATTTGGAACGGCAAATAAATTTGGTTTTGAAACTGATCGAGGAAGAGTTTATTTACAATATGGCGCTCCAAATGCTATTAATAAATCATCACAGAGTGCCGATATGAAGCCTTATGAGGTTTGGGAATATTACATTTTAGGAAATCAGAGAAATATTAAATTTATATTTTTCACAACAGATAGGTCAACAAATGATTACCAATTGGGTTTTACTAATAGAAGAGGAGAAGTATCAGACCCTAATTGGATGACGAAAATACAAGGCTTAATGCCTAACTCTAACCTAGATAACAATACAATAAATTCAAATTTTGGTGGAACGTTAGGACGTGACATGAATCTATTTTTAAATAAATAATAATTCAACTAAAAATGGCAACAATTTTTTCTAAAATAATTTCAGGTGAAATTTCATGTTATAAAATAGCTGAAGATGAAAAGCATTTAGCTTTTTTGGATATTAATCCTTTAACAATGGGGCATACACTTGTAATTCCGAAGCATGAAATAGATTATATTTTTGATATGGATAATGCTTCAATTTCTGATTTGCATATTTTTGCAAAACAAGTGTCAATTAAAATAAAGAAAGCAATTAAATGTAAAAAAATAGGTATGGCGATAATTGGATTAGAAGTTCCTCATGCTCATATTCATTTAATTCCAATTAACAATGTAAATGATATGAATTTTGCAAATACTAAATTAAAGCCTACCTCTGATGAATTGACAAATATTGTCAAAATGATTAATTCCTAATATTACCAACTGCCACTAGCGCCACCACCACCACCGCTACCACCCCCAAAACCTCCGAATCCGCCTCCACTATCACCCCAACTTCCACCACTGTTTCCGCTTCCACCAAAAAATATAGGTCCGCCGCCAAAACCACCACCGCCAATCATTGTTCCGCCACCTCCATTTCTCTTACTTGAAATAATGATAATGATAATAATTACGATTATTATAATATAAATTGTAGGCAATCCTTTTTTTGTTTTTTTGAAGTCAGAATCATCAGCTTTGTATTCACCTTTTGTGGCTTTAAAAATGGCATTTAATCCATTATCTAACCCTTCATAATATTGCTTTGATTTGAAATATGGCTTAATTTCATTTTCTATAATTAGTTTACATGTACCATCCGTTAAAGCTCCTTCAAGCCCATAGCCTGTAGCAATTGATATTTTTTTTTCGTGTGGTGCTATTAATATTACAACGCCATTGTTTTTTTTCTTCTGACCTATCCCCCATTCTCTTAATATACCCAAAGCCACATCAATAGGTTCATTATCATTCAAACTTTCAACAGTTACAACTATTATTTGATTAGATGTTGAATCAGTAAAATCTTCTAATTTTTTCTCCAATAAAATATTTTCATCAGATGAAAGAACATGGCAAAAATCATTTACAAGTCTTTCAGGCTGTGGTTTTGAAGGAACATTTACGCCAGCAAAAACTGTGGTAAATGTTATAATAAGCAATGACAGTATGGTACAAATTTTTTTCAATTTCTTTTTTTTAATGAGTTATCCAATTATTATGTCATCGTTCAATTCATTGGTATCATTACTTTGATGAGGAAAAAACTGTTTTAACTGTTCCCCAACTTTTAAAATCGAAGCTTCAATACCTTCAATTATTTTTCCGTTCTTAAAATATGATTTCATGCATTCTTTTTCTGAATCCCAAAAATTATCACTTACCATTTCATTAATACCTGAATCACCAATGATTGCAAACTTTTTATCTTTTATGGCAATATAAATCAATACTCCATTTTTAAGTTGGGTATTTTGCATATTGAATTTAAAAAAACATTCAGTTGCTCTATGAATTGTATTTTCCGATTTGCATCTGTTTTCAACAAATACTCTTATTTCGCCACTCGTATTGCTTTCAGCTTTTTGAATAGCAAGCTTGATTGTTTCTTTTTCAGCTGCATTAAAATGAGGTTTCCAAAATATCCAATTCATAAATAATTATATTATGAGGTATGATCAATTACAATTAACCATTTATGATTAATCTTTTTAAACAATAAAATAAAATGTCCTTGTGGGTTATCGGCTTCACGTTTCAATAACCAATGCCCAATTACTAAATAATTACTTCGATTAATTTTTTGAATTTTGATTACATCCATTTTTAAAATACCCATTGATTTTTTATCAGGATATTTATCTAAATAACGCAATAGCATTTTGTTATAACCTTTGGTAATATTTTTTGCCGTAACAAACTGTAAGCTATCATTATTCCAATAACCTTGGCTCATAAAACTTAGTAAATCACCATTATTCCAAGCATTTTGCTGATTGGCTAAAGTTTGCAATATTGCTTTTTCAGTCTTGTTTTTTTGAGCAAAAACAAGTGTGGGTAAAGCAATTAAAATATACAAAACAATTTTTTTCATAACACAATTTTTAATCTTTTAAAAATGGTTTTTATTAATGTTGCATTGATGATGAAACATCATTGCTATTATGTTTGTGCTTGAACGTAAGTGCAAATATTATAGCTATAATAAAAGAATATGCTGCAAATGAAAGCCAGATTTGATGCCAATCTTTAACTCCATTAGTAGTAAAAAATTTGTCAATTATTATTCCACTAAGTTTGCTTCCAATGTAAGCACCAACGCCATTTGTCATCATCATAAATAATCCTTGCGCACTTGATCGTATTGAAGCATCAGTTGTTGTTTCAATAAATAAAGAGCCTGAAATAAGAAAAAAGTCGAAAGCCATTCCATATACAATGCATGATACAATTATCATCCATAATCCATCAGCAGGATTACCAAAAGAAAACAATGCAAATCGTAAAACCCATGCTAACATAGAAATAAGCATCACATTTTTAATTCCAAATTTTTTCAAAAAGAATGGAATTGTTAAAATAAAAATTGTTTCAGATATTTGAGAAATTGACATGATAATGGTAGAATATTTAACTACAAAGCAGTTTGAATATTCAGGAATATTTTTGAAATCATCTAAAAACGAATCGCCATACATATTTGTTAATTGCAAAGCAGCACCAAGGCATAGTGTGAATACAAAGAACAAAGCCATTTTGTAATTTGCAAAAAGCTTAAATGCATCTAATCCTAATTGTTCAATAATACTTGAATTATTAGAGATTGTTTTTTGAGGTAAACATTTAGGAAGCGAAAATGAATAAATGCCTAATGCAAATGCAGCCACTGATGCTATGTAAAACTGATTACTGCTGCTTTTGCTTCCTGTTAAATTGGTAAGCCACATGGCTGCAATAAAGCCTATTGTTCCCCAAACTCTAATTGGCGGAAAATCAACCACCACATCGTAATCATTTTTTTTTAATGAATTAAATGCAATTGAATTTGATAATGCAATTGTTGGCATATAAAAAATCATTGCAGCAAAAATTACATAGAACAAAGTGTTAGGATCATTTACTTGTGGCACAAATAAAAGCACTATGGCGTATGCAATATGCAAAAAACCATAAAGTTTTTCAGCATTTAACCATTTGTCGGCTATTATTCCCATAAGTGTTGGCATAAATAGTGAAGCCAAACCCATAGTGGAGAAAATAGCTCCAAATTGAGCCCCAGTCCAATGTTTGGTGCTAAAACAATAAGTGCCAATAGTTATCAGCCAAGCTCCCCAAACAAAAAATTGTAAAAAACTCATTACCGTTAATCGTAGCTTTATTCCCATTGTATTTTGTTTTTAATGTGGTGAAGTGAAAATCAGTTAACTCTAAATTTATTATAAAGTTGATTCAGGAGGTGGATTTGAATTAGTAACTATCGGCTCATAATTACTAATTTTTTGTGGTTCGGTTATTTGATTTACTTGATGTAACGAATGATGAAGCTGTTCATTATCTAAATCAACTACTTTGCCGCCTTCGCACCTAATTGTTCTTGATGGAAATTTTTTCATCATCAAATAATCATGTGTGGCAATAAGCATTGCAGTATTTGATTCCTTTGCAATCTGTTGTAATAATGTAATTATTTCATCACTTGTTTCAGGGTCAAGATTTCCTGTAGGTTCATCAGCCAAAATTAATTCAGGCGAATTTAATAGAGCTCGTGCAATAACTACTCTTTGTTGTTCTCCTCCTGATAATTCAAATGACATTTTAAATCCTTTTGTTTTTAATCCTACTAAATTTAATACTTCATCAATACGATTTTGTATTTTAGATTTATCTGTCCAACCGGTTGATTTCAGAGCGAAAATTAAATTGTCATTTACATTTCTATCACTTAATAATTGAAAATCTTGAAATACAATTCCTAATTTTCTTCTAAGATTAGGTAATGTTTTCCATGTTAATTTTTTCAAATCAAATCCAGCAACATTTCCTTCGCCTTGAGTTAATGGTAAATCGCCATATAATGTTTTCAATAAGCTGCTTTTCCCGAATCCTGTTTTACCAATTAAATATACAAACTCACCATTGTTTAACGAGAAATTTACATCACCTAAAATCAAGGAATTGCCCTGAAAAACTGAAACATTTTTTAATTGAATAATCATTATGTAAAAAGATAAAGTGTAAAAATAAAAAAGGAAGTGTTTTATTCAAACACTTCCTTTAATATTGAAAAAATATTTTCAGATTATTTTACTACCGAGAATTTACCAGTTGTTTTTTGACCGTTAATTTCAACTGAGAACATATACAATCCTTCAGTTAAATTTTCAGTAGCAACTGTAACTTTATCATTTACAACTTGGTTTGATTGATTAACAACTTGACCAACTGTATTGTAAACTTTTACAATAGCTTGGTTTGAAGTACCATTTAATTCAACTGGAATATTCATCATAGTACCAGCAACAACTGGATTAGGATAAACATTGCCTAAAGTGAATTCAGAAGCTTCATTAATACCAACTTGAGTAATTTTTACTTGACGGCAAGATGTATATGAAGCTGTTCCGTTAGATGCAGTTAAACAAACTGAATAAGTTCCATTAGCTGCATAAACA
>JBDKJJ010000258.1:0-3123 GCA_039796635.1 Bacteroidota bacterium | reverse complement strand
GTAACAGCGGTTGGTAAAGGAATTTTTACACCATCTGGATTTCCTTTACCTGTTCCTCAAACTATTACACAAATGGTGAATTGGTACAAGCTTATAGTTGATGGAAATGGAACTGGAATAGTTTTACCTGATAATTTTGATGAAAATAATTTTTCTGTTTTAGATGTAAAACCAAACCCTGCAAATGATGAATTTTCATTTAATTATTTTGTTCCGAAAAGTTCAAATGTAGTTATTACACTTACTGATTTGGTTGGAAAAACTGTTGTTAAAAATGTTGTAAGTTCGGATAAAGGAATGAATACACAAAAGCTTGATGTTGCTAATTTCTCAAACGGAATTTACTTTTTAACCATTGAAAACGAAGGGAAAAAATTAACCAAAAAAGTAACTGTTTCGCATTAATTGTAGATTCATTATTCATCATAAAAAAGCCCCGATTAACTAATTAATCGGGGCTTTTTTATTTAATGTAATTAGTGTTTACATCTTAAATCAATTACTTTTCCTATGCTTCCACTTGGTTCTTGTATTTTTAAAAGATTAGCAAGGGTAGGGGCTATATCAGTAATATTTACTTCTGATTTAATTTCATTTTTATGCAATCTATTTCCCCAAAAAATTAAAGGCACATGAGTGTCGTAAGCAAAAAAAGTTCCGTGTGATGTGCCTTTGGGCATATCTTCTAACCAACCACTTTCAAACAAAATATAAATATCACCACAACGGTTTTCTAAAATTCCGTTTCTTATTTGCATTGAAAAAATATCAGTGTTGTTGCCTTTCAAAATATCTGAAACCAAATAAGTATGCTGAACTTGTTTGAAGTTATACTTGATGAATTGATAGCATTTAGTAATCAATTCATCTGAATTCATTTTTTTTGTATCCATTAATTTATGATTAAAATAAATTTGTTGATTCTCAAAACCAATAATCCAATCATCTTTACCAAACCATTCATTCATTTTTGATTTTAATGAATCTATCATTTTTTTTCCATCAAAAATATTTCCTGGTAAATTATATCGCTTTGAAAACCCTGGTGAATGCGCTGCTCCGTGATCGGCAGTTAAAAAAAGAAAAACATTTTTTTTGCCTATTTTTTTATCTAAAAATTGCAATAACAATTCTAATTCTTTATCCAACCGTAAATAAACATCTTCAATTTCAATGCTATTAGGCCCATATTTATGACCTACATAATCAGTTGAAGAAAAACTAATGGTGATGAAATCTGAGATGTCATCCGAGCCCAAATTATCATTGCTAATGGCTTCTTCAGCAAATAATCTGGTAATGGTGTTGCCATAAGGAGTTGAAGAAAGTAAACTATATTTTATTGATGTATCAGCTAAAACTATTTTAGATAACAAATGCGGAAAAACTGGATTTTTCTCAGACTTGAAAGTTCCTTCCCAACCAACTGAATCTGCTGATGATTCTGTATATTGCTCAATAGGCAATAATGTATTCCATTCTTTTGCGATAAATTGCGATGGATAATTTTTAGAATTAAAATTAGCCACCCAATCAGGCAATGTTTTTTTGTAAAAACTGCTTGTAATCCATTTTCCTTTTGAACCATCATACCAATAGGCTGCATCAGCAATATGACCAGCTGGTAGTATTGCGCCTCTATCTTTAATAGCAATACCAATTACTTTTGATTTGAAATTGCTACTCAATTTTAATTCGTCAGTTATGGTTGTAGTCAATAAATTACGTGGTGACATTCTACCAGCTTTTGATGAAGTACCAATGGTTGAAACTGTGCTATCATCAGCACAATAGGTTTCTTTATTGTTGATTTTGCTCCACCAATTATTACCCACAATACCATGAACAGCAGGTGTTGTACCAGTGTAAATACTTGAATGCCCTGGTCCTGTATAAGTAGGCATATAATTATAATGTGTGTTTTCACAATTTACGCCTTCGTTCAACAAACGCTTAAATCCACCATTACCGTATTTGTTCCAATATCTGTATAAATAATCATATCGCATTTGATCAATCACAATACCCACCACTAATTTTGGTTGTTTGATTGGCTTTGATTCAACTTGAAATGAAATAATTAAAAAGGATAAAAAAGCGAAGATTTTTTGTTTCATTAAAATAGATTGAAACGTAAAAATACAAGTATCAATGAAAATAATGTATTAAATCATTTTAATGCTTTGCAGCAATTGAACTTTATCAGTTGCTAGTTGAAGAAAGTGAGAATGGATTTTGGACTTCAAGGAAAAAGTGGTTAAAAAGTATTGAAAGAAAAGTTTACAATAAATCTAATTTCTTGGAATTAAATCTGGTCCCCAAATCAGCCAATTTGCTAAAGCAGCTCGTGCAATTTGCATTGTCTCAAAATGAGTCATCCATTCACTATCTTCATTTTTGGATTCTTTCCAATTCAGCTGTTCATCGCCTAGCAAAAGATTTCCATTATGAACAATTTTACTCCGTATATTATAAATCTTATTATATTTAGTTATCGTAGCTTCCTCGTTAGAAACGTAGGTTTTTAGAAAACTTTTAAATTTAGTTGTTACACCCCAAATTGGTCTTCCACATTTCTTGCATTTAAAATCAGATTCTTTGATTGTTTTACAATCATTACAATGAAGTTCTACTTTGTGATTTCTGAAATAATAATTTGCTAAAGTTTCAATGCTTGAAACAAATGAAATAAACGACATACTCTTCATTGATTGTTTAATGTCAATGCCATTGCATATTAAATGAGCCACTGCGTCGGCAACTCTTTTATTTTCTTCGTCAAGATTAAAATAGTTTTCTAAAATTTTTTCCGTTAAATCAGAAAATGAAATATTCTGAGTGTTGTCATCTATTAAATCATCAATTGATCCATCTAAATAATAATTTTTATGTGAAATGAAATTTGAATTTAAGTGTCTTTGAACACTAAACTCAGTACTTGCTAAATCCTTATTTAAATTTGGGTAATAAAAAAATGGAAAGAATATTTTACTTGCTTCAAATTCACCGTTATTTTCTTTTGGAAGAATTCCCCATTTTGACTCCAAAGTTGAGTAACTAAAAAAACGATGTTTTGTGATTGCTGATAATAACCTTGTAATCTTATTTAACTGGCTAGTTTGA
>JBDKJJ010000257.1:0-2587 GCA_039796635.1 Bacteroidota bacterium | reverse complement strand
TGCATGGGCAGAGTTATAAAAATTTAGAACATTTATGTAAGCAAATTGGTGGTAGATTAAGTGGTTCGCCACAGGCTTATAATGCGGTTGAATACACTAACATGTTGATGAAAGAAATGGGCGCCGATAGTGTTTTTAAGCAGCCTTGCTTTGTGCCGCATTGGGTAAGAGGAGTGCATCAAACTGGTAAAATTTATCGCAAAGGTTTGCAACCTTTAGATGTGAATGTTTGTGCATTGGGTGGCTCTGACCCTACGCCTGATAATGGTTTGAAAGCACCTATTGTTGAAGTTTTGCGTTGGTCACAATTAGATTCGTTAGGGAAAGATGGAAAGTTAAAAGGAAAAATAATTTTTTATAATCGCCCAATGAATAATGCTGACCCAAGTTCGGGTTCGGGTTATGGTCATGCCGTTGATCAGCGTTGGGCTGGTGCATTCAGAGCTGCAAAATATGGTGCTGTAGGTGTTGTAGTTCGCAGTGTAACACATAGTTATGATGCCTTTCCGCATACAGGCGCTATGCATTATGAAGATACTATTCAGCACATTCCTGCTATGGCTATTGCAACCATGGATGCTGATATTTTGCATTATGCTTTATCGGGGAATTATGAAGTAGAATTTTTTATGGAAATGGATTGTAAAAATTTGCCTGAAGAATTATCGGCTAATGTTGTTGGTGAAATTAAAGGCACTGAATTTCCCGATGAAATTATTACTGTTGGTGGTCATTTAGATTCGTGGGATTTATCTGAAGGTGCACACGATGACGGCACTGGTGTAATGCAAAGTATTGAAGTATTAAGAATTATAAAAGCCTTAGGCATAAAACCAAAACGCACGATACGTGCTGTTGCATTTATGAATGAAGAAAATGGCGGACGTGGCGGTAAAGCTTATGCCGATGAAGCAAAAAGGAGTAACAAAAAATTTATTGCTGCTTTTGAAAGTGATGGTGGTGGCTTCACCCCAGAAGGATTTAGCATTGGTGGTAAAAATAAAATTGCAATGGATAAAATTTATTCATGGCAAGAATTGTTTGTGCCTTATGGTTTTGCTGAATGGAATAAAGGTGGCAATGGTGGTGCAGATGTAAGTCATTTAAAAGATTTGAATACATGTTTGATTGAGTTGGATGTAGATGGTCAGCGTTATTTTGATTATCATCATTCGCCTAATGATAAATTTGAAAATGTAAACAAACGTGAATTAGAAATGGGCGGCGCTGCAATGGCAATGCTTATTTGGTTAATTAGTGAATATGGAGTTGAGTAGTTGCTAGTAATGGATTATTCGTTTTAGTTGAATGCATTTTAAACGCACGTTTTGTGATAAATATATTTTGAATAAATATCAGAAATATTGCTTTTTTATTTTGTTGCTGATTGGTTTTAATCCAATTGCAAATGGTCAAACATTTTATCAATTTATGGATACCATTGCTGTTTATAATGGTAGCCATAAATTAAAATTTCCTTTTTGTGGAGGCTTAAATAATCCCCAATTTTCAACCCTAAATTATGATAATGATGCTCATGCCGATTTTTTTATTTTTGATAGAACAGGGAATAAAATATTGATTTTTAAAAGCGATGGAATTCAAGATTCTATTAGTTTTTCATACCAACCTAAAGCCGAATTTTATTTACCAAACACATTAACCAATTGGGTTTTGATGAGAGATATGAATGGCGATGGCGAATCAGATATTGTATGTCAGGGCGCTGGAGATTTACGCATTTATTTAGCTAAACGAATGCCCGATAATTCATTGCAATATTTTTTAACTGCACCTTTTGTAAACGGAATTGTGCCAGGCGGAACATTCGGCAATATTTATTCTTCTCCTACTGATATACCTTCCATTGATGATATTAATCACGATGGGGATATGGATATTTTAATTTTTGATGTACAAGGCAATGCCATAAATTATTGGGAAAATCAACAAATAGAATTGTACGGACATCCAAACGATAGTATGATTTTTTATTTGAATAAATGGTGTTGGGGCAAAATGTTGGATGTAGGCAATCGGGCTATGCAGTTAAATTATACTTGTAATCCTGCAAGGCAAGGTGGTGCAAAACATGCAGGCAATACCTTAGCCACTATTGATATAGATGAAGATGGTGATAAAGATTGTTTGAAGGGCAATATTTCATTTGGTAATTTAACTATGTTGTATAATAATGGTGATTCCACGTTAGCTAATATGACGCAGCAGGATAGCCTATTTCCAATCACAAATAATTCTTATGCAAGTGATGTTTTTGCAGCTCCATTTTTTACAGATATGAATAATGATGGAAAGCAAGATTTAATTGCAGCACCTAATAATTATGGTACTATGAACAGAAAAAATGTATGGTATTATCAAAACAATAAAGTACCAAGTCAACAACCTTTCAATTATAAAAGCGATAGTTTTATGGTAAGTGAAATGATTGATGTAGGAGCCAATTCATTTCCTGTTTTTTTTGATTATGATAATGATGGATTAAATGATTTAATTATCAGTAGTGGTGGTACTTTAGATACTGCTGTTCATAATAGTTATGCTCAGTTTTTTTTATATAAAAATA
>JBDKJJ010000256.1:0-3401 GCA_039796635.1 Bacteroidota bacterium | reverse complement strand
TACCAAAAAATCTATCTTCTTTATCTTTTCTAAAAGGGTCTTCCAATGGAAATTCTTTTCTCATTGGGAACACCGTCATTTCATCCATATTCAAAATGCGTTTTAAGTTTGGATGACCTTCAAAAATAATTCCGTAGAAATCAAATGTTTCTCTTTCCATCCAATTGGCAGCACTGAATAAATTCGTTGCAGTTTTGATAGTTGGATTTTCAATCGGCATGAAACATTTCAAACGCAGACGAACATTTTTCATCATGTTGTGCAAATGATAAACTACGCCCAGTTCAGCACCTTTATTATCAGGATAATGAATGCCGCATAAGTCAGTCATGAATTTGAATTCCAACTCCGCATCGTTATACAAAAAATGCAAAACAGGTAAAATCTGTTCTTTATTCAGTGTAACTGAAAGCGTTCCATATTGCTCTTCGCTGCTGATAATTGCATCTGCAAAATGTTCTTTCAGTTTATTTAAAATTTCTTCGTTTGTCATTTTATTTTTTTGCCACAAAGGCACTAAGTATATTTTTAATTGAGCCATTGTGAAATTGAGTTATTGAACAATTCAATTAGCACATTAGCATATTATCACATCAACACATTATTAAACACCCATATTATATCGTTCTAGCATTGCTTTATATTCTTCACTATCACGTCTTCTCACACTTTCACTACCTACCAACGATTGTATTTTCATAAAGCCATCTAAAATAGCTTCTGGTCGTGGTGGACAACCTGGAACATAAACATCAACTGGAATCACTTCATCAATGCCTTGCATCACTGAATACGTATCAAAAATACCACCGCTTGATGCACAAGCACCTACTGCTATTACCCAACGTGGTTCTGCCATTTGCTCATACACCTGACGTAAAACTGGTCCCATTTTTTTTGAAATAGTGCCCATCACCATCAACAAATCACACTGACGAGGGCTGAATCCTAAACGCTCTGCACCGAATCTTGCTAAGTCATAATTACTTGCCATGGTTGCCATAAACTCAATTCCACAGCAGCTTGTAGCAAATGGTAATGGCCAAATTGAATTTTTACGTGCCATGCCAACCACAGCATCTAACTGCGTTGCAAAAAATCCTGGTGCTTCAAATCCTTGTGGTGCTTTATCTATTTTTACTGACATTAGTTATTGAGTTATTCGTTATTAAGTTATTTGGAATTTGTATTCCAATTAGCATATTCGCACATTATCAAATTAGCAAATTGTTATTTCTCCCATTCCAATGCACCTTTTTTAATGATGTATAAAAAACCGCAAAGAAAAAATCCGATAAAAATTAAAACTGCCATCAATCCTTCCCAGCCCAAACCTTTATAGTTCACGGCATAAGGGTAAAAGAAAATTACTTCCACATCAAACAAAACAAATAAAATGGCTGTTAAAAAATACTTGATGCTGATAGGCTGACGAGCATTGTCAACAATTGGCAAACCACACTCAAAGTTGTCATTGTGTGTTTTTGAATTTCTTTTTGTGCCGATAAAATGAGTTGCAATCATGGTTGCACTAACAAAACCAACTGCACATAAGAAAAGGATTAGGATAGGTAAAAAATCGGACGGAATACTATTCATAGTTTATTGAATTAATTACAAAAGTAGTGCTTACGAAAATAATTTCAAAAATTAATTAATTATTGTATTTTCATTTACAAAATATGCATCCATTTGTAAATATTGCCCATTATTTAAATTTTGGGATATATTTTCTATCCCAGCTAATTTAAAATTTAAGGTTCTTAAAAATTGATATATATCATCAAATAACCATTGATTATCATATAATTCGACAAAACTTAATTCGATAAATAATACTTTAATTTTTGATAATGATTCAACTGCTCCTTTTAATACCATAGATTCAGCACCTTGAACATCTATTTTTAGTAAAATATTGGGGGTAATTGGTAGTGTGCTAAAAATATTATCTAATGTCTCAGACTTAACGAGAATCTTTTTTGAGTGGGCAGTTGCCGGATAAGCTTCAATATGGTTATTAGCCATACTTAAAATTGAGCTACTTCCACTTGAGTTATTTTCATGAAATTCTAATTCTCCAATTTTATCTGACAAAACTAAGTTATAGGCAAAATGTTTTTTGTCATTAATAAATTTACTTTTTAATTTTTCAAATGAGTCATTTAGGGGTTCAAAACTTATAATATTGGATTCGGGAAATTGTTTTCTTGCAGTCGATGCAAATCCACCATTACTAGCACCTATGTCTAGTATTGTTTTAATATCATATTCTTGAAGCCAAGAATACCCTACATTTTTGATTTTTTCAGCATAAACATCTATATCTGAAATTTTCAATCCTTTTCTTTTTAATAAAGCATTTATTGCTTTTATAGTACCGAAATTCATGTTTTTTTTGTAAAAGTATAAATTCTAATTTGATTTTAAAATTAAATGGCACATTTTAAACAGCATTCTTGCACCAACATTAGCATCCCACTCATCTTTACCAGGCGCAACTTCGTTCAAATCAAAACCTATAATCTGTTTGTTTTTATTAATTAACATTTCCATTAAATAAACTGCTTGTTCAAATTCTAAACCTCCAGCAACTGGTGTTCCTGTGTTAGGGCAAAGTTTTGGATCTAATCCATCAATATCAAAACTGATATAAACTTTATCAGGCAATGAATCTATTATTTTTTCACAAACAGTTTTCCACGATTTTCCATCGTATAAATCATGCTTTATGTTTTTATCAAAAAAAGTACTAACTCTTTTTTTGTTTGAATTTATAAAAGTCATTTCTTCTTCGCAATAGTCTCTAATTCCGACCTGAACTAATTTACTAATATTCGGGATTTTTAAGGCATTATACATGATGGATGCATGACTAAATGCAAATCCTTCATAAGCATTTCGTAAATCGCAATGGGCATCTATTTGTAAAATTCCAAATTCATTATGTCGTTTTGCTAAAGCTGTTAAAAAACCAAGTGGGGTGCTATGGTCGCCACCTACAAGCCCGACCAATTTATTTTTATCTAATAATTTTGAAGTTGTTTTTTCTACTTCATTTATCATTTCAACACAAACTGCATTTACTTTTTTTTGAGTTGATAAATTAGTTTTTCCATGTTGTAAACTATCAATATATTTTTCTACTAACCCACGATGTGCTTTACTTTTTTTTGCTAATGCTTTATTTTCATCTTGCATAAAAATGCCTTTTTGCCAAGCATTTGGCATGATAGCATCGTATAAGTCAACTTGCATTGATGCATCAAAAATTGCTTTTGGCCCATTGGCTGTGCCGCTGCTGTATGATACAGTTACTTCCCATGGTATAGGCACTAAAACTAATTGAGCATTATTTTCATTAAATGGTAATCCGAAAATATTATTGCCTGCTGCGGCTA
>JBDKJJ010000255.1:0-10301 GCA_039796635.1 Bacteroidota bacterium | reverse complement strand
CAGGTTGTTGCGTTATCACTCCAAAAAATTGAATGCATAAATGACTAATGGCAAAATAAATTAAATCAGTACGCCATTCTTCATGAAATCTATCTTGTTTTTCACGTTTCGGAAAAACCATTTCAATTGGAATAAAAATAATAGCCATCAGCAGTAAATCTAACAAAAGCCAATCTAATCCTAAATGCCAATTTACTTTTTCCACCGCTCTTCCATGCACATCAAAACCACCAATTACAATGGTAAGCGATGCAATAATCACCCCAAGCATTCCCCGTTTTTTATTGTTGCTAAGTAATACATTACTCAATCCAAAAATTAAGGATAAAATGATAATTGCAGTTAATAAAGTTTTCATTGATTTAGCAGTGTAAACTTCCCTAAATTCAGGAGTAGTAAATATTTCAGGGAAATAGAAACATAGTACACCGCCTAATGCTAATAAGCCAAAGAATATTGAAAAATAACCACTGACTATACCTTTTCCTATTTTATAACGTTCAATAAATGATTGTATGCTTTGCTTCATGGTAAAAAGCCACAAAATAAAGTTTAATTTCAAAATTTGATTATCAATAATTTATTGTGAATTAACATGTTGGTTTTACACCTACAACATTTTAAAAAGTATTGTAAATTGCAGCCACTTAAACTATCTAACACCATTTTAAAGTGAATTTTTTTCAATTTATTAAATCAAAATATCTTTGGTACCAAATAGGGATTGCTATTGTGGTAAGTTTAGTAATCATTTGGTTACTACTTGTAAGTTTAGGTTGGTTAACTGACCATGGCAAAGCTGTGAATGTACCTGTAATTAAAGGTTTATCATTAAATAAAGCACGTGCTTTATTAGATGAACGTGGATTAGATGTTGAAATAATGGATAGCACATTTGTATTAGGCACAAAGCCAGGAATGATTTTAGAACAAGACCCTAAATCAGGAACACCCGTAAAACCAGGCAGAAAAATTTACGTTTCAATTCAAGTTTTTTCACCACCATTAATCAAAATGCCAAATGTAAAAGATGCTTCATTACGTCAAGCTGTTCTTATTTTAAAAACTAACTCATTAAATTTTGGAAAAGTAATTTACAAACCTGATTATGCCAGCAATGCTGTATTATATGCTGAAGTAAATGGAAAACAAGTTGATGCAGGTACTAAAGTACAGAAAGGAAGTTATGTAAATTTAGTGGTGGCTAATGGTTTAGGTTCGGAAGAAATGCCAGTGCCGAGTTTAACAGGAATGACATTAGAAGAGGCTCGAGTTATTTTAAATGAAAATCATATTTCATTAGGTGCTATCATTTATGATAATGATGCAATAAATGATTCAACTGAAGCGTTTATTTACCGACAAACACCTGATGTATATGATGAATTAGATAATCCGACTATGATTCACATGGGGCAAAGTATTGATGTGTGGCTTACACTTAATTCGGATAAAATAAAATTAGATAGTTTGCATACGCATACGGGTACTATAAAAAGTTCATCCTTAGAAGACCAATAAATTTAAACAACTTGAAAACTTTTTTTTCAATTTATATTTTTCTGTTTTTTAGTTTTTATAACACATTATATGCTCAAGAATCATTACGAAATGATGCATCAACCTCAGCAATTAAAGTATATAAAACTCAATACAGAACAACCAACACATCTTCATTCAAAAAAAAATCGGCTTATAAAAAACCAATACCCTTACCATTTTTCGATGAATTTATTCAACAAAAAAACTATCCACTTTCTGTTCAAGATATAAACCCTAATGATTCACTTTGGATTAATTCAGGAACCTTAGTTAATAATACATATCCTATAAATTCACCATCATTTGGGTGCGTCACTTTTGATGGATTAGCTGATAGCGGCAAGGTTTATACTTATGTACCATTTGCTTTTGGAGGAGCTGATTCACTTACATCTCAACGAATTAATTTAATAAATTTAACAGCTAACGATTCCGTATATTTTAGTTTTTTTTATCAACCTGAGGGTAAAGGCGATTATCCTGATGTTGGCGATTCATTAGTACTTGAATTTAAAACCAAGCATAATGTTTGGATAAAAATTTGGGGTGTTGATGGCTTTACTTCCGACCCTTTACCAACTTCATTTACTTATGTTATTTTACCAATTTCAGATACCACTTATTTTGATTCAACCTTTCAATTTAGATTTAGAAATATTGCAACATTAAGTGGTAATAATGACCATTGGAATATTGATTACATCAAGCTAAATAAACTAAGAACTTATAATGATGTAACCAGCGATTTTGCATATTCCAATATTCCAACCAGCCCATTAAAAAATTATTTTTCAATGCCATTCAAACAATTCAAAGCGAACAAAGCAAATGAAATGGCAACTGAAATTAAATGCGAAATTTTCAACAATTGGAATCAATCGCAAACCATTGATAAAGGCTGCACAGTGTATGATGGCATTTCAAATGATACCATTCAAAAATATATTACATCATCAAATAACGTTGGCGCAAATTCATTTTTAACCCCTACTCCGTCATTTAGCCCAATTTATATTATTCCTGATACATTAACTGAAATTAATTGCAATTATCATTTAGTAAAAGAACAATTTTATTTTGACCCAGGCGGAATTGAAAATAATGAAAATGACACTTTGAATTATTTAACAAAATTTTCAAACTACTTGGCTTACGATGATGGCACAGCTGAAAAAGTTTATGGTGTATTAGGTAGCGATGCAAAGATTGCTTATGAATTTAATTTAAATGCTGATGATACTCTTAAAGCAATTCAAATCCATTTTGCACACATGAATTCAGATGTAAGTACTAAACTTTTTGATTTATATGTTTGGTCAAGTTTGGATATTCCGAACGGAGTAAGCGATGTGCAAATTCAACGGGAAACATTTTTAAAACCAATTTATATTGATAGCATTAATGGTTTTACTACTTATTCATTAGATACCTTACAGGCCTTATCGGCAGGAACATTTTATATTGGCTTTAAGCAATTACAATCTGATTATTTAAATATTGGATACGATATTAATAATGATTCACATACCAAATTATATTACAATACTGGATTAGGTTGGTTTCAATCTATCATTAATGGTGCTTTGATGATGCGCCCATTATTTGGTGGTTGCATTCCTCAAGGAACATTTATTAATGATGTATCTACCCAAAAAATAATTAATTATCAATTATATCCCAACCCTTCTTCATCAAGCATAACATTAACTACTGATGAAGAAATCATCCATCAAATAAAAATATATGATGTAATTGGAAAAGAGAGATTGGTTATTCAAAACATTAACCATCAATTTTCGAATACTATTAATATTGAAAGTTTAGAATCAGGAATTTATTTTATAAAAGGTATTAACTTTACCACAGGAAAAACAATTACATCTAAATTTATTAAAGATTAAAATTTTATGACAATCACCGCTGCTGAAGTAAAAACAAGATTACAAGCTAACGAAAAACTAAACATTATTGATGTTCGTGAACCGTTTGAATATGAAGAAACAAACATCCCTACAGCCGTGAATATTCCATTAGGCAATATCCCTATGCAAATAGAAGAATTAGAAAATTTGAAAAATGAAGAAGTAATCATGCAATGCAGATCAGGTGCTAGAAGCGCCGCTGCACAGCAGTTTTTAATTAATGCTGGATTTACTAATGTAAAAAATTTACTCGGCGGAATTTTAGCCTACAATGAATTATAATTGTTCCTCTACAATTTAAATGTAGTAGATTTTTCAACTTTTAAACTGTCTTATTTTCGGGGAGGCTTACACATCTGCAAGTATTTGTCTAACAAATTCAGGTGCTCTCAATAATTCTGCATCTAAAAGGTCAGAAACTATTATTTTGATTTCGCCTTTTTTTACTCTGTCAAAAAACGGAATTGTGTCTGCCGAAAATTCGTCATCAAAATACCCGCCAACTACAGAAGTGTCAATATAAATTCTTTGCTTCATTTTTTAGATGTCTAAATTGTTACAAATTTACACAAATTTTATTTTATTCGTCAAGGAACTGCATTTTGATTGAAGGTCGCACTGCATTACGCCTCGTTACTCACTTTTTTCTCCTTCGTTGTCTATGTCAAGTTGTCCAATATTGTCTTTGATAATTGCTTCAATGTCAAATGTCACAGGAATGTTATGCGGTTTGCCTAAGAGATTTGTCCCTTTGTGAAATTTATTATTGCTAATAGTCACTTCGTTTTCATACCAACAGTCAAAGAAGTTTACAAAGTCTTTGAAGTTGTTGTTATTTATGATTATTGGATTTCCTGTCTTGTTATGTCCGCCTGCTTGAAAGTTATGTTATGTGTCGGTTGTGTTGTCATATATTATTATCGCTAACTTATTTACAACCTCCAATCATGGCGCTTATCCAACATAATTGTGTTGGATGAGGCTCATAATTATAAGGATTTATACAAATGTAATATTTTATTTTCCTTTGATAAAACATTCTAAAAACAAAAACGGCCAAGTGTTTTGCAACACTCAGCCGTTGTATAACAAACATTCAAAATTACTATTCTACAATAGATAATTCTTTTACAATATTGCTTGCGCCTGCATATTTATCAATACACCATAATACATACCGAATATCAACGCATATAGTACGTTTTTGGTCGCCACTAAAATCTACATCGCCACTCATAGCTTCCCAATTGCCATCAAATGCAATTCCTATTTGGTTGCCATTAGCATCCATTACCGGACTACCGCTGTTGCCGCCTGTGATATCATTTGTAGTTAAAAAAGCTACTGGTAATTTACCCGTTTTTTTATCGGCATAGCGGCCATAATCTTTATTCACTAACATATTATGTAGTTTTGAAGTGATGTGAAATTCTTCATTAGTACTATCTTCTTTTTCTAAAATTCCTTCAGCAGTAGTGATGTAGTTGTAATGCACTGCATCCATGCCATCGTATGATTTTACATTGCCATAAGTAATACGCTCAGTACTATTAGCATCTGGGTAGAATAATTTGCCTTCGTTCATTTGCAACAATGCTTTAGCATATTGGCGTTTTAATAATACTTCATCATTTTGTTGCTTCATTGATTTAGTGAATACAGTAGCTTTATAATATCCGTAAAAATCATCCATAAATTTCATCAAAGCATCATTCATCACGGCTTCAACTGTAGGATTTTTTAAAAATTCTTTTTGTTTTGCTTCGTTAGTAAACATTGATGTATTAAAAATATCATCCACGAAATCAGCTATTTTCATAGCATTACCGCCTAAAGCACTTAATCCTTCACTACGTTGAGAAGCTGGAATATCATTATATGCATTCATTAATAACTGACGCATATTTTTTCTATCCGTAGGAATATTTGTAGTTTTAAAATAGCTTTCCATCATTTCCTCTAATTGCGGACTTAACACTTTTCTAATGTCATCAGTTTTAGCATCTTTAGCGGTAGCAGCTGCATATACAGTGCTATAAAAAGCCATCCCTACTGATGTGGTTGGTATTGAACCTACTCCATAACGAATAATATGACGATAGTTTTCGTAAGGAATAAAATCAGCATATAATTTATCAGCATCGGCTAATATAGTACCGAATTCTTTTTTACGAGCTTCATCAGCATTTATCCAGGCGGCTAATTTATCTTCATTAGCTTTTAATTTTTCAATAGTGTGTAAGCGATTTAATTGTGTGCTTTGACCAATTGAATATTTATAATAATTCATCAACTGAGCATATTTTCCAGCCAATTTCAAATCAACATTAATATCTTTACTCATATCAGCTTTCATAGTTTCTGTTATGAATTTCCAATATTTAATATGGATAGGATTATCAGTAGCTTGCAAACGTTCAATTCCTTTTGAAAATTCATAACGCTTAGTACGACCAGGGAAACCCATTATCATAGCATAATCGCCATCATTAATTCCTTTCATCGAAATTTTTAAGTGCTTTTTTGGAGTGTATGGTACATTATCTTTTGAGTAATCTGCAGGCTTATTATTTCTATCTGCATAAATACGCATTACACTAAAATCGCCAGTATGACGTGGCCACATCCAGTTATCCGTATCACCACCAAACTTACCAATTGATTCAGGTGGTGCAGCTACTAAACGTACATCATTATACTTATCATAAATGAAAATGAAATATTGATTACCACTGAAAAATTCAGCCATTGTAACCATATTGTATTTTTCTTTTTTAAATGCTTTGGTTAATGAATCGCTCATGTTTTTTAAAGCAACTCTTCTTTTATCTTCAGGCAAACCAGCAATAGCTTTTAAAACAGTTGGTGTTACATCTACTATTTGTTGTAAGATAGCAGCATAAGCTTTTGTAGTTAATTCTTTTGATTGTTCAGTAGCCCAAAAACCATTAGCTAAATAATTGTTTTCGGCTGATGATTGATCAGCAATGGCATTGAATGCACAGTGATGATTAGTGAATAACAAACCTTTATTGCTCACTATTTCAGCAGTACAAAATCCACCTAATGATACAATGGCATCTTTGGTAGAAGCATGGTTGATATCATAAATATCCGAAGCCGATAGCTTTAAACCAGCACGTTTCATGGCATTGTAGTTTTTGCCAATTAAACTCGGAATCCACATGCCTTCATCAGCACGTGCTTGTGAGAACATCATAACAGCCATAGCTGCAATAAGTAGTTTTAATTTCATTTTTATTTGAATTGATTTTTAAATGGATTGCGAAAGTAGTGAAATAAAATACATCAACAAATCACCCCTTAAAAGTGAATGTTGATAAAGTGCTTGATTTGAAGTT
The DNA here is from genome assembly GCA_039796635.1 of Bacteroidota bacterium. Classification (GTDB taxonomy): domain Bacteria; phylum Bacteroidota; class Bacteroidia; order Chitinophagales; family CAIODY01; genus CAIODY01. Next base: position 3,475 of record JBDKJJ010000255.1, on the reverse strand, counting down.
CTTTTTGTTTCACCCATTGTGAGTGAATAAAATAAGGATTTTTATTTGTTGATTTGTATTCATGATGAAAGCTTGTAAAATATTTTTGTTATTTAATTTGGGTTTGTTTTTAATAAACCAAAATTGCTATGCTCAAAAATATAACTTCATCAATTTGAATGTTGAAGATGGTTTGATTCAATCTCAAGCTACAAGCATTTGCCAAGATAATCAAGGTTATATTTGGGTAGGAACTTTAGGCGGAATTTGTAAATACAATGGCAATGAATTTATAAGATTCACTAAAACTGATGGCTTAATCAATAACTTTATTAATTGTATTATTTGTCATGAAAATGGTTCAATAGTGATTGGTACAAAAAAAGGATTGAGCATTTATAAAGGCAACAAGTTTCATAATTATTCAATTTCAGTTGATGATGATTTGAATAATATTACTTCCATTCAATCACTAAGTGCTGATGAAATTATTTTACTTGCTTCAGGCAAATTATACAAATTTTCAAATCATAAGTTTGAAAAAATAATTTGTAATGATACCTCAGAACATATAACCTCATTTTTTATTGATAATCAAAAAAGATGGTGGGCAGCTATTTTAAATAAGGGTTTATTTGTGTTTAATAATAAAGCTTGGGTTCAAAAATATTCGAGCAATACACCGATTCGGCAAATCTTAATTTCAACCAATGATACTTTATTGGTTGAACGAAATGTATTACTTAAATTATCAAACAGCTCCGTTTCAAAAGTGGTTGAGTTGCCGAACTCTATTCAAAAAATAACAAAAGCAATAAATGGTAGCTTATGGATTTCAACCTTTTCAGGTGCTTATGAATTAAATAAAAAAACACTTTTGTATTACGGAATAAAACAAGGCTTCAGTAATAATATTGTTCGTGATGTTTTTTTAGATAGGGAAAACAATTACTGGTTTGCCACTGATATTGATGGTATTTATAAATATCATCCACATTTTTTTAAATATTATGACAAAACAAATGGATTGGAGAATCCAAGTGTAATGTCAATAGTGAAACATGATAATAAATTATTGATTGGTACAAGTAATTCAGGATTATATACCATCAATAATAATGAAATTGAACCTGTTAAAATGCCTGAAATGGCAAAGCGTATTAATTGTTTGATTCATGATGAAAACGGAAATATTTTAATTGGAACTACTGCCGAGGGCTTATGGAAATGGAATAAAAACGGAGTTTTTACCAAAGTAGCTGATAAGTTTGACAATAAAATATCTATCAATTGTTTTCATGAAGATGATGAAAATAATATTTGGCTTGGCACATCAGCAGGGTTGTTTTTATATAAGAACAATGAAATAATTTTTAAGAATAAAATCATTTGTAATGCAATTGCGAATGTTGGTGATACATTGCTTTTAGGTACTGAAATCGGGTTGTTTTATTTCGATATTAAAAAATCAAAACTTGAAATATGTTTCAATAATGATTTGAAAAAAACTTCCATTATCTGCTTAACTACTTACAAAAATTATTGGCTGATAGGCACTTCGGATAATGGATTGTTGATTTATAATTCAACAACAAACAAATGCAGTACATTTAATACTAACCAACATTTACCATCAAATTTTATTTATCATTTATTGATAAAAAACAATACCATTTGGTTAGGAACAGGTTACGGAATTTCAAAACTTGAAATGAATAATAGTTTAAATAGCGTTCAGAAGATTTCAAATTATTCATTGGTTGATGGATTGCCTGGTATGGAAAGCAATCACAGTGCAATTAATAATGATAACAATGTGATTTGGTTCGGAATGGCAAAAGGATTGGTGAAATATCAAGAGGAAAATAATATGTATAAAAATGTTGAACCGTTGATTCAGCTTAGATCGATAAAATTATTTTCAAACAAAATTATAGATAAATCATTGTATGATTCTATTTCAAATTTTAATGAAATACCAATCAATTTGCATTTATCAGCCAACCAAAATCATTTAACATTTGGTTTTGATGGTTTGTATTTTACTAATCCTGAAAATATAAAATACAAATATAAATTGGTTGGGCTTGATAAAAATTTCATTACCACTGATAATAATTTTGTGGTGTATTCTTCATTACCGTATGGTAAATATAAATTGATTGCGTTTGCCATTGCAAAAGATGGAGCAATATCAAAAAATAAGATTGAATATAGCTTTGAAATTAAAACACCTTTTTACAAACGAACTTGGTTTGCGTTGGTTATTGCTGTCATTTTAATTTTAATAGGAATATTAATCCCGTATTGGCGAATAAAAAATAGAGAAGCAAGAAGAAGATTAATTCAAAAATTACGTGAAGAAGAATTTAATAAATTAAGGTTGAGAACCGCAGAAGATTTTCATGATGAAATGGGAAATAAACTTACCCGAATTTCAATTTTATCAGATGTGTTAAAAACTAAATCAAATATTGCAAAAGCTGATACAGAAGCATTGATTGAGCAAATTAAAGAAAATGTAAATGCTTTGTACCGAAGCTCAAAAGATATTATTTGGTCATTACATCCTGAACATGATAATTTAAAATCAATTGCTGAACATATTATTGAAATTGGAACTGAATTTTTTAGTGATTCAATGATTGAATTTGACGCTGAATTAAATCTTTCAGCTAATAACAATTATAAAGTTCCGTTAGATTATAGCAGAAACTTACAGATGATTGCCAAAGAAATTTTCAATAATGCTTTAAAGCATTCGGCAGCTTCAATTGTTCAATTCAATATCCATGAAAACTCTGATGGGGTTACTTGTTTTCAATTTATGGATAACGGAAAAGGTTTTGAAATGACAAAAGAATTGAAAGGGAATGGATTGAAAAATATGAAACGAAGAGCCGAAAGAATTGGGGCAACTTTTGAAATTGATAATGAATTTCAAAACGGAACAATTATAAAAATTTGCATTCAACCTATAATACAATAATTAAAAATGGACTATTCAACAGCTGAAACAAAAGTAACGGTAGTGATAATTGAAGATGATAACACGATTAGAGAAGGGATGACTTATTTAATAAATAATGAATCAGGATATTATGTGAGTGGTTCATTTTCAAACGCTGAAGATGCTTTGAAACAATTAAAAGGTCAATCACCTGATGTGATATTGTTAGATATAAATTTGCCAGGAATCAGTGGCTTGCAAGCAATTTCAAAGCTGAAACAACTTTTACCAAAGGTTCATATTTTAATGCTTACGGTTTATGAAGATGAAGAAAATATTTTTAAGTCACTAACACTTGGTGCATCAGGATATTTAACTAAGAATATTAATGCTCATAAAATAATTGAGGCAATAAAAGAAGTGATGGATGGTGGCGCACCAATGAGTATGAATGTTGCAAAATTGGTGATAAAATCATTTCATAAAAACACTCAAAATTCACCTTTGACAAAACGTGAAACTGAAATTTTAGAACAAGTAGCAAAT
>JBDKJJ010000254.1:0-6716 GCA_039796635.1 Bacteroidota bacterium | reverse complement strand
GGCTGTGTTTGGTGTGATACCAAAGAGAGTTGGGATGCAAATGCTCATAAAAAATATGACATCAACACCATTTTGAATTGGGTAATAGATGCTAATGCCGAAATGGTTGTAATTACTGGTGGCGAACCATTAATTCATAATTTAACACCATTAACTGATGCATTTGCAGAAAATGAAATAGGTGTAAATATTGAGACAAGCGGTAGTCATCCATTTAGTGGTAATTGGGATTGGGTATGTCTTTCGCCAAAAAAATTCAAACCTTCATTGCAAAATAATTATAAACGAGCCGATGAATTAAAAATAATTGTTTTTAATGAATCTGATTTTGATTTTGCGATGGAAGAATCGGATAAAGTCAACGAAGATTGTTTGCTTTACTTACAACCCGAATGGAGCAAAAAAGAAATTATGCTTCCCCAAATTATTGAGTTTATTAAAGAAAATCCTCAATGGCAATTGTCATTACAAATACATAAGTATTTGCAAATTCCTTAATAATGTGAATTATGGATTGTATCTGATACTATTATATAATCCACTATTCCGAACCTTAGGAATGTAAAGCGAAGAAGTCAGGTTTAAAAGCGAATATCTATAGAAGATGTTCGCTTTTTTATTTTTATTTTTTTTAATAGTTTTACAAACCATAAATACTTCTACAAGTTAAACTCAAACAAAACCACAGTATGCAAGTAAACCCTAAATTAAAAGTTCTTTTTGCCGATGATCATCAGTTTTATTTGGATGGAATTCAATCAAAATTTAAGGATGATGATTGGTTCGAATTTGTTGGCACTGCCAATACCAAGGATGAACTTCTTGCTTTAAATAAGCTGCACAAACCCGATTTTGTATTTACTGATATTGCTATGCCTGATAGAAAAGATGGAATTGAAGCAATATTTCAAATTAAGAAAAAAAACCCAAAAACAAAAGTAGTGGCACTAACATTTTGTGATAGGGATGATACTATTTTAAGAGCTTTGGAGGCTGGTGCCGATGCTTATTTATTAAAGAATGTAACTATCCATGAACTGGCAAAATGTATTGTTGAGCTTCGTGAGGGCAAACGATATTATTCAAGAGAAATTTATTTTAAACTTAAAGACCTTATTGCCCGTAATGATTTTAACCCTTATTCAAGAAAAGCAAAATTAACATTTAATAAAACCGAATTAAAGGTTATTGAATTAATATGTGAAGAGCATAGTACCGAAGAAATAGCAAAAATCATCAATTTATCACAACGTACTATTGAAGGCTATAGAAGTCAGATAATAAAAAAAATGGGGGTGAAAAATTCTGTAGGAATTACCATTTATGCTATTCAAAATGAAATTGTAAAATTAGAATCCAGCTCTATCAAAAAGATAAAAAATATTTGGATTGATTAAATCTTAAATACGCTATTTGAGATAAAAATACTTCTGAAATCTACTTCCATCAAGCCTCTTAAGCCCGTTTTACGCTATTAAAAAATTGCGTAGAAATACGCTTGTTTTTAGGGGGTTTACTCTATTAATTTTACAAAAAAGAGAAATCTTAATTTATTAAAAAAACAGATGCAGCCACCTTGCAAGAAAACTGCACCTGTCCGACTTTAAATCTAATTATTAAAATCAAAACAAAAATGGTATGAAAAAATAACAAATTCAGAGCGGCTGATAAAAAGTTTGTTACATGTTTGTAAATTCTACTGTTAAGATTCCTTACTTTTTGTTTTGCTTTAACCATCCTCCTGTTGCATAATGCTGCGGTTTGAATCTTGGCAGCTATTTTAATCTAAAAATAATTTTATATGAGAATCAAAAATTTAAAATTTTTATTAAGCTCACTATTGTTAATACTATTTTTTAATCTCCAAGTTTATTCAAATAATATAGTTAAAAATAATATTTCTACCATAAATCCTACCACTAATGTATACTCATTGTATTTTAAAACAGATACATTTGAGAATGATATAATTATTTGGGAAAGTGCTACATCAAGTTCATTATCTGCTCTGTATTTATACGATAGCTTAGACTTAATTAATCCCATTGATTCTAACTCAAGTGTAATAAATGATTTTTGGCGAAAGTCAATTACGCTTAATACAAATCAATTAACACAAAATAAAACGTATTGTATAAAACTTGTTTTAAACAGTCATCAATCAAGTTTGTTTGCAATATATTCTGAAAGTAATAAAGCAATAAAAAGTTTTACTAATACATGTTCACCAACATCTTGTAATCTTATCCCAAATCCATATTTTCAAGCAACAGGTTTTACACCAAGTTTTGGACAAATTACTGGTGGAACTAATGCAGCATTAAATTGGGGCATTCCATTTCAAAATGTTCCTAACGTGCAAAACAATATTATTAATTGTTGGGTAAATGGTTGTACTACACCACAAATTTTCCCTATGAATGGAGTTAACTTAAGTGTTCCTCCTTCTGTTCCTAATGGTTCGAACGCTGCTTTAATGATTTATAATCAATCCTTTTTTGTTGGCGGTTTAAGTGAAGGAATTATGGTTAGAATAAATCAATTACAAGCTGGTAAAAGTTATATTTTTTCTTATTACGTTAAAAAGTTTAATAATGAGATTAATCCTAACGTTAGCTACAATGGCAATCTGCCTGATAATATTAAATGCAGAGTTCATTTATTACAACATCTTTTGAATCCAAATGGAACAAAAATTTATGGTATTCCAACTGATAATAATATTTATCCTACACTCGGATTTACAAGCAATACAAAAAATTTAAAGATTGATGAACAAATTGTTTCAAATACTAGTAACTGGGATAGACATGTAGTGTGTTTCACCATTCCTCAATATTTTGTTAGTAATAGCTACGATTTAAATTATGATTATTTGTTTATTGCAGCAGATTATAATACTAGTAATTTAAACCAAGGCGCATTTTATTTTGCCAACCCTGAATTAATGGAGAACAATTTTGTAACTAATACAACTACTTCGGTTTTAGGATGCACAAATTCAACTTCATTATTAGATCCTGGTTGTGTTCCTTCAAATTCTACATTTTCATGGACTGGCCCCAATGGGTTTACATCTTCAACACAAACAGCTAATGTAACACAAGCAGGAACTTATACTTTTAGTTATTCTATTTTACCTTCAAATGCTAATAATGCAATCTGTGGCAACACTAAAACATTTGTTGTATCTAAAGCAGCACAAACTAATCCATTTACTTTTTCAACTGATTATAGTTCAGCTTGTGGAACTAGTTTAACTGTTAATTTTCAAGGTGCTGGAGGAGGGTTTCTTCCTGGTTTATATAGTATTGTTGCAACAGCAACAGGAGGAGGAATAACCACAACAGGATTTACACTTGCAGGCAGTTCCTTAAGTAGCAGCTTTACAATTCCAAATCCGCATGTTGGTTCTGCGGTTTCAATCTCAATTACAGTTTCAGCACCACAAGCTTATAATTGTATTTTTTCAAGTACACTATCACTTGACCCTTGTTGTGATATTAATGAAACCAATTATACATACAATGGTTGTACCTCACTAATTTCAAATAAATTTACAAACGTAAGTACTACTTGGTTAAAAAATAATTTAACTTGCGGTAGCAATGTATTAGATGGCACTTTAATATCATCAGCAGGAAATGCCCGAAACCAATTAGTATTTAATGGGATATTAACAGTTGATTGTGATTTTACATTTTTAAATTGTTACGAAATTATATTTATGCGAAATGCTACTATTATATTTGATAATAATGTAACAACGCCTGTTAAATTGACTATTGATAAATCATTTTTAAGAGCATGTCAAAATCAAAACGATTTTTGGACGGGTATTCAACTTTCTAACAGCAAACATAGATTAATATTGACTCAAAGTATGATTCAAGACGCCAAAATAGCCATTTATGCTGACAACGATGCAAGAGTTTATCTTAACCAATCAGTGTTGAATAAAAATATTTATGGATTAAGGTTGAATGATATCAGAAACTATGTTTCACCATATAATACAGTGTGTAATGCAGTAACATTTGCAAGTCATAATATTTCGTTTAGTGCAGGTAATTCGCCTACATTAAATACTGCTAATGCTACATCGTTTTTTAACGGCCAGCCCATTATTCATACCCCAATTAATAATGGCAAACGAGCATACACTGGCATATTGATGTATAACTGTGGTACTGCTGCCCAGCCACTTAATATTACAAGCCAAACTACTAATGGTACTTATACAAACTATAATCAATTTAATAATTTAGATTATGGCATAAGGGTATATGGTTCATTTGCAAATATTGGATATAATTTTTTTAGTAATATAAACGATAATACAACAGCAATGTGGTCGGGTAGTTATCCAACTGCTATTGATGTGGGCTTGGTTGGAAGTACTACTTCTAATGTAAATATTACATCTCATTTAACCCCTGTTTCAGTTAATTCATTTACTGATGATAATTTTTTTATTGATTGTAAACGGGCTATTAATGTTACAAATTCTACAGCTAATATTCGGAACAATAAAATAACGAAAAATCCACCTATCACAGCAGCCCCATTTCCGTTGTATGGCATATTAGTAAGTGGATTAAACAATAAAAATGTAACTATTTTTGATAATACTTTTTATTACATTAAAAATCATATTTATTTAAATAATTCAAATAGTGCATCATCATTGGCAGATATTGAAAATAATATTATTTGGGGTACAGTAGGTAATAGTGGTAGCAATGGTATCTATGCTGCCGATATCACATCTAACACCACGAATAAATACAAAATAGCAAATAACACAATTAACAATTGTACAGCTGGTATTTATGAAGTAAATATTAATCATAACGCATCTAATCCATACGATAATGAAATATCTAACAATAAAATACTTTATACAGTTAATAGTAGTACAGGTAGTATAGCATATGGTATAAGATTATCAGGAGTAAAAAATGCAACGGTTAAATGTAATCTGGTTGATAACAATGCATCTCCTAATTATTTTGCTAATAACAGAGGCATTTCCATTCAAAACGCTACAAACAATATTTATTTTGATGGCAACACAATGCATCGCTGTGCTCAAGGATTATATGTGGTGGGAAATTGTAACCCAATTTATTTATTGGGCAACGAGTTTAAAGACAATATGTATGGTGTATTATTAAGCAGTGGTGGTGAAATGGGACAGCAAGGTGGATTAATAAACAGTTTTATTCCTTCTAAACATTGGGGTAATACATTTGAATTACCTACTTGGCCTAATGCAAAAGCTACCTATAGTAGTGTCAGCAATTTATCAAATAATTCCAATTTTTATGTTCGAGCTACTGATATTGGCAACGGACCTCCTTACTATGGTTTTGTAAATACAAATTGTGGGCAAAGTGGCGTAAGCAATTTAGTTACCTTTAGTGGTAGTTTAACAGGAAGTTTATCTGCGCCTTACGTATCTAATTGTAGTGTAACTACAGAATATGCACGTACTAAACACGATACTATTATTCCTGAGCATTTTATAGAAGTAATAGAAGATACTACTTATTCAAGCGATATTGAAGGTATCAATTTATTTATGAATCAGTTGGCTATTTATGAAGAGTTAATGGATAATAGTGAGTTACGAGATAATGAAGGCATATTGCAACGCTTTGTTGATTACCCATATTTTGAAGCTATTACAAAAGTATATACTATGCGCAAAGAAGTAGCCTTGGCTTTTGACAGCAGTTTATTACGACTAACAGATAGCATGCGAATTATTATTCGAAACGAACATTTGCAACTTGCCCAACATGCCAATACTCAAATAGAGGCTAGTTTAGCATCAGTAATGTTGATGAAGCAAAATTATGAAGTGTGGCTTCATGCTTTGCAGATTGATTCTATTCAGCAATTAACTGAACAAGAAATACAAACTGTGAATGGCATAGCTGCCATGTGTTTATACACGTATGGTACACCTGTATTAGATGCCAGAAATATGCAACAATTATGGGGCATAGATACCACTTACGATGATTATGCAATATGCTATGGCAATAGCCGCATGGCTGATGACGAACAAAGCCAAATAGAACAAGCCATAGCCGATGCTAATGCTTATTATGCAACCATACAGCCTACTATTGCTACTATTAGTTTAAGTAATGGTTTAACACTATATCCAAACCCAGCTAATGATAAGATTACGCTATCTAACAGTAATTTACTAACAGGTAAGTTAAATATTTATAACCATGTAGGTATACTGTTAAAAACAATAATGATAGATAATAAATCAGAAATAACAATTGATTTATCAATGTTACACTCAGGATTATATATTTATAAATTAGTTGAAGTTAATAATAAAATAACCGAAGGTAAGTTTAGCATTGTAAAGTAACACTTTAATAAAGGTAGCAGCCCTGCTGCTACCTTTTAATATTATAAAAATGAAAACAAGATTATTTATTATTTTAATAATAATTGGTATTAGCAATAAAGCAAATAGCCAAAATTTAGTGCTCAATCCAAGTTTTGAAACTATAAGAGATTCATGCTATCCTTATATTGATGGTATTAAAGATAGTGCATGCCTTCATTGGAGTAGTTCTACAATGCAAACTCCAGATTATTTCAATGTATGTTCAAATATTTTGCTTCAAGGATTAGGAATGGGGGTTCCCATCAATTGGGGGGGGGGGGGGTTTCAATACCCCAAA
>JBDKJJ010000253.1:0-2650 GCA_039796635.1 Bacteroidota bacterium | reverse complement strand
AAGGCTGTGAAATTAATTTCACAGCCTTTTATTAAAGTTAAATAATTAAATTAAAACTTATAAGCTAAACCAATTCCAAATGTATGACGGAATTGAGTTCTTGGTCCTAATAATCCATTATAACCATCAACACCATTTACATCTTTTGATTTTAAAGGCACAGCCGTATCATCATCATAAATAACAGTTGCTCCAATATTAGCACTGATGTATTTATTCACTTTCATGGCAATTATCAAATCTCCAAAAATGTCAACATTGTGTTGCTTATCTAAATAATCAGTAAATAACTCAACACGAGTTTTTAAGTTTACATTTTTGATGATATCACGTTGATAAAGCATTTTTAATGAAGCTCCTAATTCATAACGGTAAGTAGGTGCGCCACCAATACGCTTTCCAGTTGATTTATCTAAATCTTGCGGACGAATTTTTAAATACAATGGAGCTAAATTAGTATCAGTACAAATAGTCAATCTATTAGCCAATGGTGAAAAGAATAATGAAAAATAAGTATTAGGTTTATAATCCATACCTATTGATAATTCTATTCTGCCCGGTGCCATAAATTTACTATTAATAACGGCTGAATCTTTTACTCCTTTTGAATTTGCTAAGTAAGTATAGCCTGGCATTATTTGGCTTTTAAAGTTGAATAATGCAGTCCAATACAATGATTTACTTGCCTTATAGCCATATTTTGAAGTAAAATCAATTTTGTCATCACTTTTTCTGAAAGCTCCAATTGAACTTAATCGTGATTGACCATAAGCCAAATCTAAATAGTTTTCCCATGAATTTTTCCCTGAATTGTATTTAGCAAATAAATTCAGTAAACTATTAGCTGTAACAACATTATCATTAACAGTAGCCCAGTTTTGGTAGCCTGTTTCTGAAAAATTCATTGTAAACGAGCCGCCTTTATCCCATTTTTTAGCAATAGGCTCGTTTGCTGGTAATGGTTTTATGGCAAAAGCCGATGAAAAAAGTAATGTAGAAATAAATAAAATTGTAATTTTTTTCATTTATGATGTATTGTTTTTTTAATAAAAAAAAGTCTACCAAAAAATTAATTCGGTAGACTTTGATAGTGGTTTAATTATTTTTTTAACGAATCTCTGATTTCCATTAATAATTTATCAGTTGATGATGGAGCAGGAGGGGCTGAAGGTGCAGCTTCTTCTTTTTTCTTAGCTGCATTCATTCCTTTAATAATCATAAATAATACAAAAGCTATAATTACAAAGTTGATAACTGCCGATAAAAAAGTACCATACTTTACTGTACCCATGATGGTTAATTCTTCTAGCTTTGTTAAATGAGCAGCATCTAGTGCAGGTTTTAATAATAAGGGTGTAATTACATCATCAATTAATGAACTTACGATTTTACCGAAAGCTCCTCCGATGATAACACCTATTGCTAAATCTACTACATTGCCTTTCATGGCAAATTCTTTAAATTCTTTAATCATTGACATAACTAATTGTGGTTTTTTTTAGATTGTTTAAAATTTTTATAAATATAAATTGAAATTCTCATTAGGCAACCATCATGCCAATATTAATTAGCATTTGTTAAAGCTGCTTTAATTCATTTTTCTATTCCCTACCCATACAAATCTTCTATTGATAAAATCAGCATTGGTGAACGATGCATTACCAGCCGGGTTGCCACCTGTAACATGAAAATCACTAAATGAAGCATGTTGATTCACCCAAATAAACCCAGTTAAATTAAAACTTACGGGTGCAAAAACACTATTCATTTCTTCTTCAATCTTATTAGCAATGGCATTATCAGTAGTATAAGCAGCACAAGTAATAGCGCCGTGATTTTTACACATCCCTTTTGCTAACTCAATTGATTGTTCGGTTGATTTAGTTTTAATGAAAATTACAATTGGTCCAAATAATTCTTGTTCATATACATTTTTATCAGCTGCATCGCAAATAATTACTGACGGAGAACAAGTACGAGCATTAGTAAATTCCTCATTAGCAACTCTTATAGAAGCCATTTCAACTTTACCGCCAACTTTTGAAATATTTAAAACTCTGTTTAATGTTACTTCATTTTGAATTGCACCTAAAGTACCTGCGCCCATTTTAGGATTAGTTACCAAACCATTCAAAGCAGTTTTGAATTTTTCAACAGCTTCTTCAAATGTAATTTCAGCATCCCCATTTTTCAATTTTTCAGGAATGAAAAAGTTTTGTGGTGCTGTACACATTTGCCCTGAATATAATGAAACTGAAAACGCTAAATTTGAAAATACATCATCTAAATTTTTCGCTGAATCAACAATAACGCTGTTCACCCCAGCTTTTTCAGTAAATACTGTTTTGTTTTTGATAGATTCAACATAATCACCAAAAGCCGAACCGCCTGTATAATCTATTAAATTAACTGCTGAATGCTCAGCTAATTGCTTAGTAATTAAATTATCAGAATTATCACAAGCTAACTGAACTGTATTCACATCAATATTAGCATTTTTAAAAGCTTTTTGAATTTCAGCAACTGCAATGGCAATTGCTAAAACCGCCTTTGGATGAGGTTTTACAATTACTGAATTACCAGTTATCAAATCAGCAAATAAGCCTGGCAAAGTATTCCAAACAGGGAAAGTAGAACAACCAATTACCAA
>JBDKJJ010000252.1:0-3994 GCA_039796635.1 Bacteroidota bacterium | reverse complement strand
AAATATCCAATAACCAATATCCAAGTTGATGATTTCCCATGCGGCTTATTTTTCATAAAAGCCACTGATACCAAAGGAAATATGTATAATGCAAAATTTGTAAAAGAGTAAAAGGAGTTATTAGTTGCTGGTTATAAGTTATAAGATACTGGATTTAGCATTAATACTTCATTTGTTATTTTTTAAGGTTCGACAAACTTACCAAGACCGTCATGGTGAGCTTGTCGAACCATTTTTTAATCATTATGCAAATCTTAATTGGTATTTCTAACGGCCAAATTTAATTTTATGAATTATTAATTTCTTTCTGCAATCGTATGCGGTGTTGAATAATCTCTGTTATTTTTGCCAGCCTTATTCATGAAAAAATCTGCATTCAAATATAAAATTGATGACAAAGTATGGTTGATTCATACTGCCGAAATTGGTATTGTAAAAGACTTTGTGAATATGCACATGCTTAAAATTCAATTGGATGAAGAAAATATTGTTCCTGTATTTATTGATGATTTAGAGTTGTATCAGGAACAGAATATTGAAAAAGAAGAAGCTGAAATAGTGGATTCAAAACAAATATTATCGGAAGCCGAATTGTATTTTATAAAAAATCAGGATAAAATTGAAACAGGTTTTCATCTTTCGTTTTTACCTGTTGAAATAGATGAGCAGCATTTTTTTGAAATGATATTGGTGAATGATACCAATGATGATGTGCAGTTTGAAATAAAATTGAGTTTGAATGGTGAATTGTATATGCATCTTAAAAACCGTTTAAATAGGCGCTATATCTATCGTTTGGGTGATTTGGCTTATGATGAATTGAATGAAAATCCATTAATCGAAATTACGATTGAACATTATTCGCATCCATTATTTCAGCTTTCAAAAATTTTAAAATTAAAACCAAAAACATTCTTTAAGGATTTATCATCTACGCCTATTCTAAATGAATCGGCTTATAATTATCAACTCGGAATTTTGCTTCATCAAAATGATAATCGAAATAAAGAAATAGAAATTAGCAATGTTTTAGTGAAGCAAGTAGAAAGAAAAATTAAAGAAAATTATAAAAAACCTGTGCCTGAAAAACACAAGCATTTTTATATTGATGATACTATTGATTTGCATATTGAAAATTTAATTGATAGCCATGCAGGTATGACCAATGCTGAGATTATTAAAATACAATTGCACCATTTCCGAAAAGCATTAGAAGAAGCAATGATTCATAAACTGCATAAATTTACTGTGATTCATGGCATAGGAAAAGGAAAACTAAAAGCTGAAATTTGGATGATTTTAAAAGAGTATGGAGCAATACGAAGTTTTAAAAATGAATTTCATCCTTTATATGGTTTTGGTGCTACTGAAATTTTTTTTCGTTAAAGGGTAAACAAAAAATACAACATTCTGTTTATCTTGCCGCACATGATTGAAGCATTATTAAAAGGATTTTTGTTGGGTTTAGTGTTAATGCTATCCGTTGGGCCTGCGTTTTTTGCAGTAATTGATACCAGCATTAACAAGGGTTTCAAAACTGCATTGTACTTTACTTTTGGCGTATGGTTAAGCGATATAACTTATATTGTACTCACCAATATTGGCGCTACACAATTACTTACCCAGCGTATCACAGCGGTTTATTTTATTGGCGGAGCAGTGCTATTAACTATAGGCATGATTATGTTTTTCAAAAAACAAAAAGATGAAGTGGAGCATGTAGAAGTAAAAAAAGGTGATTTAGTAAAATCATTTGGCAAAGGCTGGTTGATAAACACAACAGCACCAGGAGTGATTTTATTTTGGGCAGCAGCTGCTGTTCATGTTCAAAATGAAGAGTTTGCAGTGAATCAAAAAATAGCTTTTTTTGTGGCAGCGGTATCAATTGTGGTATCAACTGATATTGGTAAAGCCTATTCAGCTCAGAAATTAAAAGACCAATGGTTGAAGCCATCTGTAATTCATTTGGTAAATAAATTAAGCGGAATTGGTATGCTGATTTTTGGTACATACATGATTTATAAAGGATTTAAACATTAATTGATTGAAGATTTAAAATGAATAAGATTACATTTTTATTTGAAGAAAAAGGAAAAGAACCTATTGTGTTAGATTGCCCAAAAGGAGAATCTATTTTAGAAATAACATTGCAAAATGATTTGGGCTTGCATCATAATTGTGGCGGCGTATGCGCTTGTAGCACTTGCCATATTTATGTAGAAAAAGGAATGGATTATTTAGAGGAATTATCGGATAAAGAAGAAGATTTTATTGATAGAGCCAAAAGCCCAAAACTTAATAGTCGCTTGGCTTGCCAGTGTGTAATGTTGGATGATAACAAAGAAATTACAGTTACAGTTCCTGACCAAAGCTTGTTGTTAGGCGATTAATAATAGTTTATTTTACCGCATAGAAGTTTAAGAATGAAATTTGTATCAACCACCATCTATGTTAATTGCAAAGCAACTATGAAGAATTGTTAGCAATGAATTATGTGGTTTGAAATTCGAATTTTTAGATAGCAAAAAATAGATTTCAATAAATATGCAGCTCCGAAGAAGTTGAGCTTTTGATAACTTAAATTTCTATGTTTCTATGTGGTTAAAAAATAATTATGAATATAAACGATAGAAAATTTAATGACCCACTTTGGGGTGAAACCATAATTACTATGCAGCGATTATCTGCAAAGTTGCCATGGGCAAATCGTTTACGTCATCCTTATTATTTTGCTTTCAAACGAAATTTTAAAAACGGAATAAAACTTCAACTTAGTTTTTGGGCTGAAGCTTTGCTTTTTTTAACGAAACATTTTATAGCGTTGTTTCAAAAAAAGCCAACTTCAAAATTTACCAATCATAAAATAGTTTTCTTTTTAGATTTTAATACTGCTTATTTAAATGCTTTGTTGCCGCTTTGCAAAGCCATGAGTGATAAAGGTTTGGCATATGATATTTTTATTCCACAAAAAAATTATCAAAAGGTTATTGAACGATTGCAACAAGAAAAAATCCCATTAACTTCTGTTTTTTCAGATGCTAATTTTTATCCTGAAAATTACTTTGTTACTTTTTTTAGCGCCATTTTTTCTGCAAAAATTGAAGTGTTGAAATGGCTTTTTTCAGATGTGAAAAAGAAATTTTTCTTACTACCAAATGTTTGGCATTATTCATTTCATCAACAATTATATCAAAAGCAAATACAAAAATATTTAGCCACAAAAAAATATTTATTGGGCGCTGGTGATCATTGGTTTTGGGATTCGATGTTTTATTTAGAAGCTCAAAATACAGATTGTACAAGCATTGTAGTGCAACATGGTTTGATGGGCGAATTTAATTACCCCATGCTATCTAAAAAATATTGGGTATGGGGCAAACATGATTTTGAGGTAATGACTCAACAATTTTTAGCGCCAACTTCTGAAATTGAAATGATGGGAAGTGCACATTTTGATGCTTTTGCAAAAAAGATAAATCATCATTCATCTTCCACTAAAAAGTCAATTACTTTTTTTACGCAACCTTATTTTAAATACAAAGCTTTGGGTGATGAATTGTATGAAAACGTGGTGAAATGGTTTTTGCAATTGCAAGATTTAGCTGCAAAAAATAATCTGGAATTGCTCATTAAATGGCATCAATTAGATGATGAAAAATTATATCCATTTGTGGATAATAAAATAAAAACTAGCCGTGAAAATTTGGATAAAGTGCTTGCTGAAACTTTAATTGGAATTACAGTTGATTCAGCTATTATGTTTGAATCGGCTATGGCAAATGTGTTGATGCTACAATTAAAACATCCAGATTTTGAACGATTCATTGATTTCAGTTCTGATAATTTAACGCTTACAGTTCAATCAGCTGATGAATTGAAAAGTACAGTTGAAAAATTAATTACCGATAAAAATTTCTTACAACAACAAACCGATTTGATGCAAAAAGCTATAGCCAATTATTTAGCAAATCAAACTAAAACGGTTGAGGTGATG
>JBDKJJ010000251.1:0-4451 GCA_039796635.1 Bacteroidota bacterium | reverse complement strand
TCTGCACCCGTTTTTTTAGTTGGTGTAATAGTTTTGTGGTTTAGCAAAAAAAGAACAACAACAAAACTACTTTGGACTTTTTTGCCTTTGGTTTTGTGGTATCCGTCAATGCACTTATTTTTCTATTTGTCAGGCGTTATCGGGACAGCGACAGCCCAAAAGTTAGACTTCGTATTTCCTAACGACTTTACAGGAAAAGCCGTTATCGTAGAAAAAATTGACTGCGGACAAGAAATAAAAAAAATAGACGGACGAGAACAACTCATCTTCCCCGACAACGGGATTTTACTTTATCAAGGCGAACTAAAAGACGGCTACATCAACCACAAATACTATTACACAGACAAGAGTGGACACAGAAAAGAAATCCCATCACGTTACAACTATATGTTTTGGGAAGACACAAAAGACAAACCAAGCAGAAGCGAAGTTGGTGTTTGGTTAGAAGGAATGGGGGCTTCAACAACTTTTCCGCCAGATGACTTAAAAGATTATGAATTTATGGAACTAATCGTTTCATCAAAAGACAGTTTAGACAAGTTTTACGACTTTCAATACAACAAAAAGTTTGACAGCACGAAAATTGAAATAATGAAAAAATGCAGATAAAAAACGAACCGCTAACATGGGTTTGCCGCAAGTGGGGGTTCAGTGGTAAATTGAAGTTTTGTGCATTTAATTTACATTTGTGGTAGGTTGAAAGTTGGTGCTTCTAAATCCCCACCTGCGGCAAGCCCAAAAACGTCAGGATGTGAAATAACCCTTTTTTTTATTTTATTTTACCAAAAAGAGGCTGTAAAAAATCATGTGGTTGCAATAGCTTCGATTTAAGAATAGCTATTTAGGGTCAGGTTATATTTCTGAGGAGCAGGTTGTTTTAAGTGAACAATTTCTGTAATCTAAACAGGAAGAATTTCACATCTGTCACCCCTCTTAAATTGGCTCTAAAGTTTTTTATTTTTGAATTAAATGATTCTGCATTGGCATTTGTATTTCTGTTGTTGAAGAAGTTTAAAATATTATCTAAATGATGTTCTATAGAATTAACCACAGTTTTAAATTCATCTATTTTTAAGTCCCCCATTTTTTGCTTCCATTCATTAAATTTTACAATAGCATCTTCTTTGTAGGTCTGTTTATAGATAGCTCTGAACGATTCTGTAAGCCTGTAAGCTTGCTTTAATAAGGGATATAGGCCTAATGACGTTCTATTTTTTTACAGGATAAGGCAGATTTACTCCAAAATCTTCTTCCCTCTCATCGCATCTGCAATGGCAATATCCATCACACGTTCGGCAAATGGTCGGGTGTATTGATTCAACTCATCCATGCGTTGGTGAATCAAATTTTTATCGGTTTGTTGGAAGGAATTTTTCAAAACTTCTAACAAGTTTTTAGTGGTAGAAATTTCTTCAACACTTAAAAATTTCTCATTGCTCATCAAGAATTTTTCTGTAACAGCAATCATTTGTTCGGCTTCGGTTTTAGCTTCTTGTATGCCCCGAGCCAACATATCATCTTTCGCAAATTCTAAAGAATCGAGCAACATGTTTTCAACTTGTTCATCTGTTAGACCATATTGCGGTTTCACTTCAATCGCTTGTTCAACGCCACTTCTGAGTTCTTTTGCTTTCACCATCAAAATTCCATCAGCATTAATGGTGAATTGAATTTCAACTTTTGGTAAACCTGCTGGCATGGCTGGAATGCCCGATAATACAAACTCTGACAGTTTTCTGTTGTCTTTTACCAAATCACGTTCGCCTTGAAAAACAGAAATTTTTATTTGCGATTGTCCGTCTTTTGAAGTGGTATATGTTCGTCCTGCACGAGTTGGAATTTTTGAATTTCGTGGAATTATTACATCCATCAATCCGCCCATGGTTTCAATGCCTAATGACAATGGTGTGATATCTAATAACAAAATATCTTTTTGATTTCCAGCCAGCACATCCGCTTGTATAGCAGCTCCCAAGGCAACTACCTCATCAGGATTTAAAGAATCATTGACTGGCAAATGGAAAAATTCACTCACTTTGTTTTTCACAAATGGTGAACGAGTGCTGCCGCCTACCATGATAACAGCTTCTATATCAGAAGTTTTTAAACTTGCATCTGTCAAAGCTTTTGAGCAACATTGCAACGTTTTTTCAACCAATGGTGAAATGATTTCCTCAAACTTTTCTATTGATAATTCGAGTTTTATTTTTTGCTGATTACTCAAAATAATTTCTTCAACAAACACATCATTGCTTGTTAAATATTTTTTAGCCTTCTCGGCTGTAATCCTTATTAATTGGGTTGTTGATGAATCAATCTGAAATTTGAAATTTGAAATTTGAAATTGATTTTGCCAATAATCAACGATGGCTTTATCAAAATCATCGCCACCTAAAAATGTATCACCATTCGTACTCAACACTTCAAAAATTCCTGATTGAATGTGTAAAACAGAAATGTCAAAAGTTCCGCCACCCAAATCGTACACTGCAATTTTCTTTTCTTCATCTTTCTTCAAACCCAAGCCGTAAGCCAAACTTGCGGCAGTTGGTTCGTTAACAATTCTTAAAACATCTAAGCCAGCTAACTTGCCTGCATCTTTAGTTGCCTGACGTTGTGTATCATTAAAATATGCTGGAACCGTAATTACACATTTTGTAACCGATTTATTTAAAGCTGCTTCGGCTGTAGCTTTCAGTTCTTTCAAAATCAAACTTGATAATTCAATTGGCGAATAAAATTGATTACCAATTTTTATTTTCACCAAGCTATCTGTGTTGTCATCTATCACTTCATAGCTGAAAAAATTCTTAAAATCTTTTACATCACCAAACGATTTTCCCATCAACCGTTTCACTGAAAACACTGTTCTTTCAGGATTTTCAACGATTTTTGCTTTTGCTTCATCGCCTACTAAAATATTTTGATTTCGGTTAGTGAGGATACTAACCGAGGCATTTTCATTGCCTTGATGAGTGTCTTCACTCATCACATTTTCATCTTTCAAAAAATGAATTACCGAAGGAACCAAAGTATGTTTGCCATTTTTTGACAAACATATTGGCTGACGATTACAATCATCAATATAAGCCACTAAGCTATTGGTAGTTCCTAAATCAATGCCAATAATGGATTCGTGTAATTGAGGAGTATCAATTTTTCCTTTAGCTACGTTGATGGAAATTTTTGCCATAATAAATTAAAAATGCAAAGTTAACAGATGAAATTTGAAATGGTTTTAGTATCAAAACCTTTTATGCAAATTATTATAAACTCATTCTGTATTTTTTACGTGTGATGCAATTATTCTGATATATTTCAAAAGGATGTTTCAAAAACCATTTAATAAACTCGTCGTATTTTTTCTTATTTATTTCCAACCAATCGTTAAAGGCTTTAGTGTCTCCTTTACTAAATAACCAATAATTATAGCATTCAAAATAGCCTTCACTAATAATTTCACGTTGGTAATCAAATATTGGATTAGGGAAATCTAATGGTCTGTTTTTAGCATACCATAAATCAATTGCCCTTTTTCTAAATTCAATTAATTTAATGGTATTGAATTTATCTTTAAATACAATCATACTTCGTTGCGAAATATCATTAAATGCTATTGCAAAATTTTTGTGCAACAACATTGTATCCCTTAATTGCTCATTACTAATTCTACTAACTTCATCACTAAACAAAGCAAATTTATTTTTTGCTGATTTAATAAAAATGGCTTGTTGATAAAAATCATAAACTCGTTTCATGATTTCATAAGTACGTTCAGTATTTGTTTCAAGA
Source organism: Bacteroidota bacterium (assembly GCA_039796635.1). Classification (GTDB taxonomy): domain Bacteria; phylum Bacteroidota; class Bacteroidia; order Chitinophagales; family CAIODY01; genus CAIODY01. Next base: position 659 of record JBDKJJ010000251.1, on the reverse strand, counting down.
TTGATAAACATTTCACCATAAATTATCCCCCACATTTTTTCTTTGGTGCTGCCATATGCCAATGACAAATAGTAATAATTAGAAGGATACATTGGGTCGGCTTGTACTCCATTTTCCCAATAATCAATTGCTAAATTAAAATTTTCATGATTGTATTCAATTTTACCTAATTGACTATGAATATTACCACTATTAGGATATTTTTTCAATCCATCTTGCAAAACATTATAAGCTTTTTTATCGTTTCGGGTTTCGGTAAAGCAACTTCCCATCAATGAATAATAGCGTTCATCAGATGGGAATTTTTTTAATAAATTTTGAAGTACTGTAATGGTAGTTTTATAATTTTTTGAAAAATAATGCGCTAACCCCAACTGAAATTGATAATTTGCTTTGCTACTATCTAAATCAACCGCATCATTATATGCTTCAATAGCCCCTTTATAATTTTCTTTTTTCATCAGTTCATTTCCATGAACATAGCTTTTCAAAGCACTGGCAGCGTCAATTTCTCCAGCTGTTTTATCAGTTTGAGCCATTGAAATATTGAATATTGAATATTGAATATTGAATATTATGAAAAGAAAAACTACTTTAAAAAATTGATTCTTCATTTTTTTTATATTTTTTTTGGGGTTTGGCAAACTTTATCATTTAGA
>JBDKJJ010000250.1:0-3861 GCA_039796635.1 Bacteroidota bacterium | reverse complement strand
AATACTGAATCCCAGTTAAATCAATAATGTTACTATTACTACAATTGAGTGAATTAGTGAATTGAATATTTGTGCTTGACGTATTAAGTTGATTCCCATTCATAGCACTAGGAATATTAGTATTTAACCAAGTTACAAAATTAGCATCAGGAATTGTTACCCACTGCGCCTTAGCACTTGTAAAGAAAGTAATCGCAATAAAAAGTGTAAAGAGTTTTTTCATCATCGGTGTATTTAGGTTTTTCAAATATAAGGCATATTTACAAATACAAAAACTTTACAATAAAAAAGCCCCGATAAAATTTATCGAGGCTTTTTGTTATATTTTTTTCTAAAAATTATTATGCTTCAGAATTACCTGCATCATCCGCTTTTTTCTTAGCACCACCTGCTCTACGTGTACGTTTTGCAGGAGCAGCCGTAGCTGTTGTAGCAGCACCTTTCTTGTTAGCTGTACCTTTATAATTAGGGTTAAAATCAACTAATTCAATCATTGCTATTTCAGCAGTATCACCAGGACGAAATCCCATTTTAATGATACGAGTATAACCACCAGGACGAGTTGCAATTTTTTCAGAAACCACACCAAATAATTCTTTGATTGATTCTTTATTTTGCAAATATTTAAACACCATACGGCGGTTATGTGTGCTATCAGTTTTAGCTCTTGTTAATAATGGTTCTACAAACAAGCGTAATGCTTTAGCTTTAGCTACTGTAGTTACAATACGTTTGTGTTTTATTAATGAATCAGTCATATTCGCCATCAATGCATCTCTGTGTGCTTTTGTACGGCTCAACTGGTTTACTTTTCTTCCGTGTCTCATTGTAATTTATGAATTATGAATTATGAATTATAAACTATTTGTTGCTTAATTCTAACTCTGTTTAATTAATTAATTTGTATTTACTCAACACTAGTCACCTAGTACTCAGTACTTCTTTTTTTAGTCTTCTAATTTGTATTTTGCTAAATCCATTCCGAAGTGTAAGCCTTTATCAATAACCATTTGTTCGATTTCAGTTAATGATTTTTTACCGAAGTTTCTGAATTTCAATAAGTCATTCATATCGTATCTTACTAATTCACTTAAGCTATTGATTTTAGCTGTTTTCAAGCAGTTGTATGCACGTACACTTAAATCTAAATCCTCTAATGGAGTTTTCAATAATTTACGCATGTGTAATACTGCATCGTCAACTACTTCATGATGTTCATCAGAGATATCATCAAATGTGATACGTTCATCACTGATTAACATTAAGTGCTGAATCATAATTCTAGCAGCTTCTTTAACAGCTTCTTCAGGATGAATTGTACCATCAGTTTTTACATCCAAAATTAATTTTTCATAATCAGTACGTTGTTCAACACGAGTATTTTCGATATGATATTTAACGTTTTTGATTGGAGTATGAATGGAATCAATAGCAATGGTACCAATTGGTTGTTCTTTAGATTTATTATCTTCAGCCGGAACGTAACCTCTACCTTTACCAATTGTAATATCAATTTGTAAATTAACAGAAGCTTCCATTCTGCAAATCAATAATTCAGGATTCATTACTTTAAAAGAAGTAGTGTGCTTTTCAATAGATTCAGCAGTCAATTCTTCTTTACCCTTAATATTGATAGTGATTTTTTCATTGTTCAAATCAGTTTCAACAACCTTCTTCAAACGTACCTGCTTTAAGTTTAACACAATTTCAGTAACATCTTCCATCACTCCTTTGATAGTACTAAATTCGTGTTCAACACCTGTAATTTTAACCGAAGTTATAGCATATCCTTCCAAAGAAGATAATAAAATTCTTCTTAATGAGTTTCCAATTGTTACACCAAATCCAGGTTCTAACGGACGGAATTCGAATGTACCTTCGAAATCAGTTGCCTTATTTAAAACTATTTTATCTGGTTTTACAAAATTTAAAACAGCCATATTATTATTTACGATTTTTGATTTATTATTTAATTTTTGTCTTTAGTATTAATCTACTAAGACTTCTTTCACGGTTGAATATCAACTATTTTCACTTTAAAAAATAGTTAATAAGCACAATTACTATTTAGAATACAATTCTACAATTAATTGTTCTTTGATATTTTCAGGAATAGCTTCACGTTCAGGATAAGCTAAGAAAGTACCAACCATTGTATCTTGATTCCATTCAACCCAAGCAAAAGTTTTACCTTTACCAGCAATTGAACGTTTTATAACTTCCATTTCACGAGAAGATTCAACTACTGAAATTTTATCACCTGGACGAAGAGACATTGAAGGAGAACTCATCAAATGACCATTTACTAAAATATGCTTATGGCTTACCAACTGACGTGCAGCACGACGTGTAGGAGCAATTCCTAAACGGAATACCGTATTATCTAATCTTGATTCTAATAATTTCAATAAGTTTTCACCTGTAACACCATGCTTACGCACAGCCTCAGCAAAAATTTTACGGAACTGACGTTCTAAAATTCCATAAGTATATTTAGCTTTTTGCTTTTCTTTTAACTGAATAGCATATTCACTTTGTTGTTTCTTTTTACGCATGATACCATGCATACCACTTGGGTAATTCTTTTTTTCTAATGCTTTATCAGCACCAAAAATTGGTTCACCAAAATTACGAGCAATCTTTGAACTTGGACCTGTATAACGAGCCATTTGTTTTTGTTTCTATTTTTTGTTTAAATTAACGATTGTTATTCTTTAAATTAGTTAAGCACAATCACACTTAAAAAATTATATTATAATAGATTATACTCTTCTTCCTTTCGGCGGACGACAACCATTATGAGGCATTGGGGTAATATCACGAATGATAGATACTTCAATACCAGCTTGGCTGATTGCTCTGATAGCACTCTCACGACCAGCACCTGGACCTTTTACCATTACTTCGCAGCGACGCATACCTGCATCAAATGCAACCTTTGCACAATCACCAGCAGCTAACTGAGCAGCATACGGTGTATTCTTTTTTGAACCTTTAAAACCCATTTTACCAGCAGATGACCAAGAAATAACTTGACCTGCTTTGTTAGTTAAAGAAACAATGATATTGTTGAACGTTGCTTGAATGTGTGCAACTCCTTCTGGTTCAGCTTTTACATTTTTTTTCTTTACTACTTTTTTTCCGGCACCTGAGCCAGATGATTGTTTTGCCATTTTTTGATTTAATTTTTGATTTTTGACTAAAAAAATTAGTCAGTTCAATTAATAATTATTCTGATCTCTAATCATTGTAAACACAAGGTTTACAAACATTCAATTATTTTTTATTTAGTTGGTGCTTTTTTCTTACCTGCAACTGTCTTACGTTTACCCTTACGAGTACGGCTGTTAGTACGAGTACGCTGACCACGTAAAGGTAAGCCTTTACGATGACGAACACCTCTATAACATCCAATATCCATCAAACGTTTAATATTCAATTGAATTTCAGAACGCAAAGCGCCTTCTACCTTCCATTCGTTGGTAATGATGGTACGAAGTTTATTTAATTCATCATCGTTCCAATCTTTTACTTTTTTTTGTGTATCGATACCTGCTTGGTCTAATATCTTTTTAGCGCCACTTCTACCTACGCCAAATAAATAACCCAAACCTACTTCACCGATTTTATTTTTTGGTAAATCTACACCTGCTATACGAGCCATGTTTTATCTATTATTATTTGTTATTTGTTAATGGTTTACAATTAGCAAATTAGCTTTTTAGCTAACTAGCAAATTATCCTTGACGTTGTTTAAAACGTGGATTTTTTTTGTTGATGATATACAATCTTCCTTTACGGCGAACGATTTTACAATCTTCGCTTCTCTTTTTAATTGATGCTCTAACTCTCAGATCGGAA
>JBDKJJ010000249.1:0-13360 GCA_039796635.1 Bacteroidota bacterium | reverse complement strand
AATGCTATAAAACAAAACTCAACAGTTATTAGCATTTATCCTAATCCAACTAAAGATGGAAAATTGTTTATACAATCAGATGCGTTAATCAATGAACTTACAACTATTAAGCTATACAATTTAACAGGTTCATTAATTTTTGAACAAAGTTTAAATTCAGCAAAATCAAGAATTGAAATTAATCTTTCATCAGCCAATTTATCGAAGGGATTGTATTTGATAAACATTCAAAACAATAAAAGTTTTATCACTAAAAAAATATTGTTTGAATAACGTATTTTATAAACTAAATAATTTTACTACTTTGGCTGACATAATTTAAAAATTAAAAAACAAACAAAAAATGGATATTAAAAACTTAATTATTGCTCTTTTAGCTGCTACACTTGGTATTACTGCATTAGAAGCTACTAACGTAATTGATATATTGAATAACAATGGAATTGTAATACCTGATTCAAATTTTAAAGTAAATTATGTAGATGAAGCAAAATTAAAAGAATGGGAAGCACAGCATGGCAAACAAATGTGTTCAAGTGGAGCTAGACATGGTTATTTATTCGATATAAACGAAGTATTAGGAATGATAGCTGATGCACAAGCTAATCCTCCTTCACCAAATGATACCTTAAAAGGCATAATAGTTTATCCATATATGGATGAAAGTGGTGATATGAATATCTATCTAACATGCAAACCAGGAAAAGCAATTAATCATCCTCAACTTTGTCCTCCAAAATGTTTAGCTTATTAATTAATTTGAAAATGATTAATAAATCAAGAAAAATATTTGTAATATTTATTTTAGGGCAGCTTTTAAGTTGCCCTAATTTTTTATTTGCAACAAACAACAATGATGAGATTGATAACTTGATTTTAAAAGCTAAATACTTTTCAAACCTTAATAAGCATGATTCATTTGAAATTTGTTTTAGTAAAGCAATAGTGTTATGTGAAAACAATAATTATACAAAAGGAGAAGCAGATGCCAATTTGCTTTTTGCAAACGACTTATTTGGGTCTAATAAAGGTTACGTTAAAGCTCTTCCATATTTGATTCGGGCTAAACAATTATATCAGTCAATAAATGATAGTGTTGGTCTTGCAAACTGTTATCTTGAAATTGGTATTTCTACTTGGGGCGAAAAATTATACGAACAATCAATTGAGGCAAATAAAAAAGCCTACGATATTTTCATTTCAAATAAAAATTTAAAAAGTGCTTCAACAGCACAATTTCTTTTAGGTGTAAATCTTATTGAACTTAATAAAAATGAAGATGCGAAAATTGCGCTACAAAACGCCTTTAACTTAGCCAACAAATTAAATGATACAATAAGAATTTTAGAAATAAATTTAGCAAAAGGCGACATTGAATATAAAGAAAAGAAATATTCAACCGCTATTCAATTATTTAAAAATACAAACAAATCATTTCTCAAATTCAATAGTAATCAAGGTTGCATTGTATCTACAATTGGTATTGGAAAATGCTATATTGAATTAAATAAATTAGATAGTGCCGAAATATTTTTATTAGATGGGTATCAAAATGCTGTATCCAAAAATTACAATATCGGAATCATCGAATCTTCAAAATACTTAACCAAACTTTACAAACAAAAAAGTGACTATAAAAATTTATCGAAATATCAATCTATATATTTTGAAACTAAAGATTCAATAAGCAACCAGCAAACTGCACAAACAATTACTGAACTTTTAAACCAAGTAATTATTACAGACAAGCAAAATGAAATAAACAAACTTAGTACTCTACAAAAACTATATCAAATATGGATGTTGGTTTTAGGTATTGTTATTCTTTTCGGCTCATTAGTTATTTATTTATTCTATAAAAACAATCGCACTAAGGAACTTTTAAATAAACAACTTACATCATCAAACCAAGAACTTAAGCAATCGCAAGAACAAATTCTTAAACTTCAAAAATATAAGGAGAGTTTTTTGGCTAATATCACCCACGAACTTCGTACGCCGTTGAATGCTATTAAAGGCATTTCAGATTTATTAAGTTTTACTAATAATGAAAATGAGAAAAATGAACTATTAACTGGGTTAAAAAAATCGAGCAACCATTTATTGAATATGGTGAATGATTTTTTAGATTTTTCAAAACTAAAAGAAGGCAAACTTACACTCAGAAGACAGCCATTTCAGTTGCAAAGTGTAATTAAATCAGCGGTTAATTTATTAAAAGTAAATGCTGATGAAAAGCAATTAGATTTAACACTTGAACTTCATCATTTGCCTGAAACCGTGATGGGTGATGAAAGCCGCTTGATTCAAATTTTAGTAAACATCATTGGCAATTCCATCAAATTTACTTCAAACGGATTTGTGAAAATAATTTGTAGTGGCAAATTAATCAATGAAAACAAATGTGAAATTGAAATAAAAATAAGCGATAGCGGTATTGGTATTTCAGCAGAAAAAATAAAATCAATTTTTGAAGATTACGAACAAGCTGATGAAAATATTGCAGCCCAATTTGGCGGCACAGGCTTAGGTTTAGGAATTTGCAAACGATTAATTGAACAACATAAAGGCACTATAACTTGCGAAAGTGAATTACAAAAAGGAACTACTTTCACTATTCAGTTGCCTTATGAATACTTAAAAATTAATGAAATTGAAATAAAAGATTTACAAAATTTCGATTCATTAAGTCAGCAAAAAGTTACCATAATTATTGCTGATGATAATGAAATGAATTTATTAGTAGCAGAAAAACTGATTGGAAAAAATATGCCTTTAGTCCAATTATTAAAAGCTGAAAACGGAAAACAAGTAATTGATTTAATTGAAAAAAATACTACTGATATTATTTTGATGGATATGAAAATGCCTTTAATGGATGGTATTGAAGCCACTAAATTAATCAGAGCAAATACTTCTATTCATCAACCACATATTATTGCCATGACGGCTGGCACAAGTGAAGATGATATTACAGCATGTTATCAAGCTGGCATGAATGATTATTTACCCAAGCCTTATCATATTGAAGTATTGCTTTCAAAAATTCAAAAAATAGTTGAAAGCAATACTTAATAATATTAATTAGTCAATCACTTCTACTTTAGTCATTACATCGCCTTGCTTAATTTGGTCAATCACATCCAAACCTTCAATCACTTTACCAAAGCAAGTATGCACTCTATCTAAGTGAGCAGTATTATTACGGCTATGGCAGATAAAAAATTGTGAGCCACCAGTATCTTTTCCTCTGTGAGCCATACTCAAAACACCTTTATCATGAAATTGATTACCACCTGTTAATTCGCATTTAATCGAATATCCTGGGCCACCACTACCTATACCATTAGGGCAACCACCTTGAATTACAAAATCTTCAATTACACGATGAAAAGTTAAGCCATTATAAAAACCTTCTTTAGCCAGTTTTACAAAATTAGCTACCGTACCCGGAGCATCTTTTTCAAAGAATTCAATTTTCATGTTGCCTTTGGCAGTGTGGATGATTGCGTTCATTTTTATTATTTTTTTTTAGTTGAATAAAAAAAGCCTTTCAAAATAAATTTTAAAAGGCTTTAGTGTTGTTTGTTTTGTTGTCCGACTAGGTTTCGAACCTAGACTCTTCTGAACCAAAATCAGACGTGTTGCCAATTACACCATCGGACAGCATTTAATTGCGGCTGCAAAAGTAAAAACTTTTTTCATTTTTTATCAAGTAATTAAAAATATTTTTTGTTACGGTGTAGATATTCAGAATTGGAGGTAAAACATTTGAATTCTGTTTAGCTAGATAATTCGAATAGTTTAAGGTTAATTAAATTCCGTCAGCTTGATTTTCTATTGAGTTTGTAACTCGACATAGTTAACCGACGATTTAAAATCGTCAATTAAAAACACGAGTTACAAACTCGTTGGAACTGCTTTATCAAACTGCCCCATCTCAAAATCGAACTACAAGCTACAAATTTTTTATAATTTAAATTCATTTTTGCAATGGTATGTTAATTTTAATAAGTTTTGAAATAAGGCTTTAATTTTACAACTATCTACTTTTGTATTATGAAGAAAATTTATTTTATCATTTCGTTTATCATCATTAGCATTAAAGTGAATGCTGGTATGATTTTAATACCTATGGATGAAACTCAAAAAGACCATTTAAAAGCTTATGGCATTTGCTATTGGGTATTGAAACAAGGTGCTGAAGCTGATTGGTTGTTGAATTACCGAGGCGGCAGTTTTGCATTTCCTCAATCAGCATTAATTGAAAAAGAGTGTGTAATTCGTGGCGTTAGTTATCAAAATATTCCATCGGCTCAGTATCAAAATATTCTTACCGAAATTGCAAATCCTGAAGCCAATATGGATTTGATGAAATTGCAAAAAGCGCCTAAAATTGCTGTATATTCTCCAAAAAGTAAATTGCCTTGGGATGATGCTGTAACGCTAGCTTTAACCTATGCTGAAATTCCTTACGATATAATTTACGATGATGAAATATTAGATGAAGTATTGCCAAAATATGATTGGCTTCATTTACATCATGAAGATTTTACTGGGCAATACGGTAAATTTTATGCATCGTTTCATTTGATGGATTGGTATAAAGATGATCAAAAAATAAATGAAGATTGTGCCCACCGCCATGGCTTTGCAAAAGTTAGTCAATTGAAATTAGCAGTGGCAAAAAAAATTCGTGATTTTGTTGCTGGTGGTGGTTTTCAGTTTGCTATGTGTAGCGCTACTGATAGCTATGATATTGCATTGGCAGCCGAAGGTACTGATATTTGTGAAAGTATGTTTGATGGTGATTATACTGACCCTGCATGCCAAGATAAATTAGATTTTACAAAGTGTTTTGCTTTTGAGAATTTCAAATTAGAACGTAATCCAATGGTGTATGAATACAGTGATATTGATGCTACCAACACAAGGCAAGTTCCGATGGATTTAGATTATTTTACATTGTTTGATTTTAGTGCAAAGTACGACCCAGTGCCAACTATGTTATGTCAGAATCATACAAAAGTAGTAAAAGGGTTTATGGGACAAACTACTGCATTTCGTAAAGCTATCATCAAAAAAAATGTATTAGTAATGGGTGAAAATAAACCTGCCAACGAAGCTCGTTATATTCATGGTGAATTTGGTAAAGGCACTTGGAGTTGGTATGGGGGCCATGACCCAGAAGATTACGAACATCGTGTTGGCGACCCAAAAACTGATTTAGCATTGCATCCTAATTCGCCAGGCTACCGACTAATATTAAACAATGTTTTGTTTCCTGCTGCCAAAAAGAAGAAACAAAAAACATAGGTTTTTTAATCTAGAAATCTCCAACTAATACCAAATTTAATGGTTCTATCAGGCAATGGATAATACTTTGAAACATAAGTTCCATGCCCATCAGTGCCTTGTAATAAATTATCGGCTTTTACAAAAATCCTTACTTTTTTAATTTTTGCATTAATGAAAAATTGCAATTGATGTTGTTGCGAAATCATGGTTTGGTTTTGATAATAAAAATTATCAGCAATAGGCATAAAGTAAGGCGTATTGTATTTTTCAATACTAACTAATTGAAAACCTATCTGCATATACATCGCTTTTTTAAAAGCAAAATTTTCATAATACACTTGCCCAGAATACATCCATTTTGGGAAAATAGTTTTTGTTGAATTTTGAGAATTGAGTTGTACTAAATTATTAAAATGAAATTTTTTGAATACAAAATCCTTTTTCACTTCAAGTATTGAAACCGTTGCATTATTGATGGTTGCTGCATTTAGCCCGTTGTTAATGTAATTGTATTTATCCCAAATTGAAAAACTATAACTAACAGAAATCTTATTCTTCAAATGATTATATCCAAATTTTATTTGCTGAAAATTGGTTGCTGGTAATGAATTTAATACTGAATAATATCGGCTGCTAAAATTCATCATACTATAATTAGTCATGTAATTTTGATTAACTGCCGAAATAAAAATAAAATTTTTAGGCATGAAGTTGTAGCCAACAAACGATGCTAATTTATAATTTTTGTAATTGTATCCAACCGCTGAATAATCAGCTGCTAAATGATAATTGAGTTTACTTTTAATTGCAGGATTGTTGCGTAATATGCCATGCAGATTAATATTAAAAGTATCTAAATTGTAATTATAATTTTTCACTTTTATTAATTGATGTTCCGCCGAAACATCTAATAAAAAAAAGCGTTGCTGAATTGCAGTATCATTCAAAATTGATTTGTTACCTAAAATGCTGAATGAAAAATTATTATTGATAATGTGTACTGCCTTTTGATAATTAAACGAATCTCCATTTGTTGAAATAGGGAATGAATTATAATTCAATGAATCAAATGCGCCATCCATGTTATTTTGATAGTGGTTGTTTACTTCAAGTGTATGCTGCAATCTGATGTAAGGCACATAATGATTGATGATAAGTGTATCGTTAATTTTTCTAATCAACTTTTTTCCAAAATCATAACTATTTGAAATTCGCCATACATCTTCTTTTATTCGGCATGATGCTCCTGAAAGCACTACAGGAACTACATTTTTATTAATAAAATTTTGTTCATATACTGAATCCATTGTAGTTCCACCATTTTCTTGCCATGCTAATTTGTTGTATAAAAAGCCAACGTTTGAACGCACTCTTTCATTATTACTTATAAATGAAGCATTCAAAAATAAATTATGCGCCTTAGTTAATTGTCTTTGATAAATACCATCAGCATTTATATATCTATACCTTGAATCTAATGCAAAGTTTTTAGTTAATCGTTGCGAATGATGAGCATCTAACATACTTTCACTTTTCAATGCCATAGTGTAATAAAGCTCTGAATAAACTTTATTGTAGGTATTGTACAACTGCATTTGGTTCATATCAAATTTCAAAACTTCATATTCAGGTTTTTGAAAGTTAAAACCAAATGGCGTATTCAGCTTTTGATTAAACAAATAAATAGGCTGTCCTAAATTGCCTAAATCAAAGTAAAATGGCGTTTTATATTGCTGATATGCTGGATGAAATTGATGAAAATTATTAAGCGATGAATCTAAATAATCAATTTTTTCAGGCATTGAAAAATAATGCGATGTAATTGTATTTGAATCTGATTTTAACAATGTAAAATCTTGTTTTTGAGCAACAATTATATTGCTAAAAGCAAGAATAAAAATAACATTTAAAAATATGGTTTTGTACAACGTGATTTTTTTCAAGCTAAATTTTCTTTCAGTTCTATTAAAAATGATTTTAGTTTTTGCAACGATTCAACTAACTCAAATTGCTGATGAGCATTTTTGTTTTCTTTCAAATATTTTTTTGCTCCTTCAATGGTAAAGCCTTTTGTACGAAGTAGATGATAAATCAACTTTATATTTTCAATATCTTGCTTGGTATAAAGCCTATCACCTTTTTTACTTTTTTTGGGTTGAATAATAATGAACTCACTTTCCCAATAACGTAAAACTGACGGCGCAATATTGAATTGAGCAGCCACTTCGCTAATGGTGAAATAAACTTTTTCTATTTGAATCTCTTTGTAAGGCATTACTCAACAAAATTGAATTTAAAATTTGAATTATTATAGATTGAACAAAGAAAAATTTGAATGGTATATTTGAAACTTAATTTTATTTCAAGCATCTTTTAAATAACTTATAATGATATTAGTAACTGGCGGTACAGGATTTTTAGGCAATCATTTATTACATAAACTTCAAACGCAACAAAAAAAAATTAGAGCCATCTATCGTGCATCATCTATTCAAAAAATTGATACCAATTTAAAAAATGTTGAATGGGTTGAAGCCGATGTTTTAGATATTGAATCTATTAATGAAGCCATGAAAGATGTTACGGAGGTTTATCATGCGGCGGCAATGGTTTCATTTAATAAAGCTGAACATGAATGGATGATGAAAATAAATGTTGATGGTACTGAGAATATGATTAATTGTGCATTAGAAAATAAAATTGAAAAATTTGGCTATATCAGTTCAGTAGCAGTTTTAGGAAGAGTTGGAAACAACAATCATATTAATGAACAAACTGAATGGGAAAAAAGTAAAAATAATTCAGCCTATGCTACCAGTAAAATGTTGGCAGAACGTGAAGTATTTAGAGGTGCCGCTGAAGGATTAAATGTAGCCATTGTTAATCCATCTGTAATAATTGGCAGCGGTGATTGGAAAAGCAGTAGCACAGTTTTATTTCAAACAGTTAATAAAGGAATGCCATTTTATAGCACTGGCATCAATGGTTTTGTAGCAGTTGAAGATGTTGCAGATGCAATTATTCAACTAATGGATAAAAATATTTTTGGCGAACGATTTATTTTAAATGAAAACAATTATAGCTATCAACAAATTTTCACTTGGATTGCTGAATCCATTAATTGCAAACCACCGCATATTAAAGTTACAAAATGGATGAGTGAAATTGCTTGGCGATTATTTGCCTTGCGAACATTATTAACAGGAAAAAGCGGAATTATAACCAAAGAAACAGCCACCACAGCTTTATTGCATAATTTTTATAGCAATGAAAAAATAAAACAACGTATTCAATTTCAATTTACCCCCATTCAAAAAGTAATTGAAAAAACAGGTTCTTTATTTTTAAAGGAAAATAAAAAAGCGAATTAAGTTTATTTAACCTAATTCGCTTTTAATATTTTTGGATTCAATTATGAAGGTTTTTTAACCAACACTTCATCAATCATTCCGTATTCTTTAGCTTCATCAGCAGTCATCCAATAATCTCTATCACTGTTTTTCTCAACATCTTTATATGTTTTACCTGAATGAGTTGCAATGATATCATACAATTCCTTCTTTAATTTCAATATTTCACGAGCTGTAATTTCAATATCACTTGCCTGACCTTCAGCACCACCCAATGGTTGGTGAATCATTACACGACTATGTTTTAATGCTGTACGTTTTTTAGGTGCACCAGCGCATAACAATACAGCAGCCATTGAAGCAGCCAAACCTGTGCAAATTGTTGCCACATCAGGGTTGATATATTGCATCGTATCATAAATCCCTAAACCTGCATAAACCGAACCGCCTGGGCTATTTACATAAATTTGAATATCACGTTTTGCATCAGTTGATTCAAGAAACAATAATTGAGCTTGAATAATATTTGCCACATAATCATTTATTCCTTCGCCCATAAATATAATTCTGTCCATCATCAATCTACTGAAAACATCCATAGTTGCTACGTTCAATGGTCTTTCTTCAATGATATATGGCGTTAAATTAGTTACTGATTTTTTCATATAACTATCAATGGTGTTGCCGCTCATATTCATGTGATGAACAGCATACTTTCTAAATTCTGATTGAATCTTCATAATTATTTTTGTTTAAATTGATATTGAATAATTTCCCGAAAAGTAGAACAAAAGATTTTCAAAAATGTTTTTTCATTGAAATATTTCACTAACATCAGATTTGTGAATTTTAGTTTTTTTACAAACTATGCTTCTTTATCATTTTTATTCTATTTATTTTTTATTTTCTTTGCGAAAATTTAAAAAAGGATAAAACATTAATGTCATCAACAAATATTAAAGTAAAATTCACAAAGAATAATAATTCAGATTTCATGAAAACCTTAAAATCAAGGTTAGATGAATACTTCAAGAACAAACCTAATGGATATTTAGCTGATAGCCGAATGTGGTTCAAAATTGCATTTTGGATGATAACTTGGGCTGGAACATGGTGCTTAATCATGTTTGGTAAATTACCAACCTATGCTGCAGTTATTGTTGCTTTTGCTCACATGTTTACTCATTTGTTTATTGCTTTTAATATTTCACACGATGCCAATCATGGCGCAGTAAGTAAAAAGAAATGGGTTAACGATTTGCTTTCCATTTCATTAGATTTAATTGGCGTAAACTCTTATCTATGGCGCTATTCACACAATACAGCCCATCATAGCTATGTAAATATTGATGGCGCTGATACAAGTAGTGAAGGTCATGGTATTTTACGATTCACGATGGAAGATAAATGGAAACCTGCTTTTAAATATCAATATTTATATGCGCCTTTTATTTATTGTATCATCACTTTGAACTATGTTTTTTCAAAAGACTTTTGGATTTTTTCACATTTGAAAAATTATCAAACTGGCATGAAACCAACATTTGTTGAATGGTGCAAATTGATTATCACAAAATTATTTTACTATTCTTATACTTTAATTATTCCAACTCTTTTTCTCCCCTATTCTTTTTGGCAAATACTATCTATATTTTTAATTGGTCATGCCATGTTAGGTATGATGTTGGCGTTCACCTTTCAAACTGGGCATTTAACTGAAGGAACAAGTTTTCCGCATAAAAATGAAGATGGTAATGTTGAAAAAAATTGGGCAATTCATATAGTGGAAACTACTGGTGATTTTGCCCGAAAAAGTAAATTTTGGTGTTGGATGTTAGGTGGAATTAATGTGCATGTAATCCATCATTTGTTTCCGAAAATTTGCCACACACATTATGCTGAAGTTGCACCAATCGTAAAGCAAACAGCCGAAGAATATGGCTTACAATATCGTGATATTGAACATTTCACTACAGCTATTGCATCGCATTTTAAATTATTAAAACAATTGGGTGAAAACCCTTTAAACAAAGTAGCATAAAAATGGAATCTTTTTCATACGTATGGTTAATTATAGGTGTTACCGTCATAGCATCTTTAATTGCTTTTAGCAACCATACATTTTTTGAAAAAAACAAGTTTGTCCCTTACCTAATCAATCGTAACCCAAAAGAATGGTTTCGATTTATTTCTTCAGGATTTGTTCATGCTGATTTCATTCATTTGGGCTTGAATATGTATGTGTTTTATTCTTTTGGTTCATTCGTAAATTTTTACTTCAAAATTGAATTTGATAAGTTTGGCAATTTAATATTCTTGTTACTATACTTAAGTGCAATTGCTGTATCATCAATTCCTACTTATTTAAAAAACAAAAACAATGCATATTACGCCTCAATTGGCGCAAGTGGTGCTGTGGCTGCTATTACATTTGCAAGTATTATCATTGAACCTACATCAACTATTTTGATGATGGGTATACCAATGCCAGCTATAGTTTTCGGTGTTATTTATTTAGCCGCTGAATATTTTATGGGCAAGCGAAATGGAGATAACATAAACCATGATGCCCATTTCTGGGGAGCCGTTTATGGATTTATTTTCACTGGTATTTTACAACCTGAATTATTCACTTCATTTATAGGAAAAGTATTATCATTGTTGTAATACATCCTAAGCACTAACCTTTGTAACTAATTTCAAAAGATGAATCATTTTTCAAATGAAGAAATTGCTGACCAATTAAAGTTGATTAGCAAATTAATGGATTTGCATGATGAAAATTCATTTAAATCAAAAACATTTTCAAACGCCTCATTTCAAATAGATAAATGGAAAATTCCATTAATTGAAATGAAGGATAGTGAAATCTTAAAAATCATCAGCGTTGGCACTTCAGTATTAGCAGTAATTAAAGAATTAATTGATACAGGCTCAATAAAAATATTAGAAGAGTTGCTTGAAAAAACTCCAATTGGTTTAATGGAAATGATGAAAATAAAAGGCATCGGCCCCAAAAAACTTCGAACCATTTGGATGGAATTAGAAATTGAAGATGTAGGTGAGTTGCTTTATGCTTGCAATGAAAATAGATTAGTTGAATTAAAAGGTTTTGGTGAAAAAACACAAAATGAAATCATCAAACAAATTCAATTTATCAATCAAAACAAACACAAGTTTTTTTATGCTGAAGGATTAATAGTAGCTGAAACATTATTACAAATTTTACATCAAAATTTTGATGAACAATTTGAACTTACGGGCAATATCAGAAGAAAAAATACTGTATTAGAATGCATTGAATTAATCTCAACTCAACAAAATGAAATGGAATTAATTGAATGCTTAGAAACTATAAGTGAAATAAGCAATGTGAATTTTGACGATGAAAACTTAATCGTTACTTGTAATTATATGGTTAGGTTTCCTATAAAAATCACATTATCTGAACCTCAA
This sequence comes from Bacteroidota bacterium, assembly GCA_039796635.1. GTDB lineage: Bacteria > Bacteroidota > Bacteroidia > Chitinophagales > CAIODY01 > CAIODY01. The sequence continues at coordinate 1,256 of JBDKJJ010000249.1, read as the reverse complement.
TATTTTATATTTAATTGGTTTAATACCACAGCTTCATCTGCTCATTTACAATTAATTGAAAACATTGAATTTGCTGAATACGAAAATGAAGCTGAAATTTATGAATCTATTAATCTACCGTACATTGAACCTGAGCTAAGAGAAGGAACAATTGAAATAGATTTAGCCATTGAAAATAATCTCCCAATATTAATTGAAGAACGTGATATTAAAGGCGTAGTTCATTGTCACTCAAAATATAGCGATGGTAAAAACACTATAAAAGAATTGGCTGAAACATGCATAGCAAAAGGCTTTGAATACTTATGCTTAAGTGACCATTCTCAATCAGCTACTTACGCTGATGGATTAAAAGCAGATAAAATAATTGAACAACATAAAGAAATTGACGCATTAAACTCAACCTACCAAAACTTCAAAATCTTTAAAGGAATTGAATCAGATATACTTTATAATGGTGATTTAGATTACCCTGAAGATGTTTTAAAAACATTTGATTTCGTAATTGCATCAGTTCATTCAACTTTAAAAATGAATGAAGAAACAGCCATGCGAAGGTTAATTAAAGCTATTGAAAATCCTTATACCACAATACTCGGACATCCAACAGGAAGATTGCTTTTAAGTAGAGAAGGTTACCCTATCAATCATAAAAAAATAATTGACGCTTGTGCAGCAAATAATGTAATTATTGAATTAAACGCAAGCCCTTATCGTTTGGATATGGATTGGCAATGGATACCGTATGCCATAGAAAAAAATGTAATGATTTCTATAAATCCTGACGCACACGATTTATCTGGAATTGATGATATTAAATATGGAATTGCAGCTGCACGTAAAGGATTTTTATATTCTGTTAAATGCTTTAACAGCAAGGGTTTGAGAGAAATAGAAAATTATTTTCAAAAAAATAAAAAATAAAAATCGAAAAGTATTTGCAAAATAAAAAAGTGGGTGTATTTTTGCAGCCGCTTAAAAAAGCAACGAGGTGGTAAAACACTAAGTGATGATTCCGTAGCTCAGCTGGTAGAGCATAACACTTTTAATGTTGGGGTCCTGGGTTCGAGTCCCAGCGGGATCACAAAATGGGATTGAAAAGATAAAATCTTTTCAATCCCATTTTTATTTTGCTTGAAACCCTCACCCCACTTGTATATTAAATTGATAGCTTCATTAATATTTTGGTTCGATAATTTATTTTTTGAAAATATTGTTTTATTTGGATAAGTGGAAAAGCCATTTTACGCCTTCCA
>JBDKJJ010000248.1:0-2556 GCA_039796635.1 Bacteroidota bacterium | reverse complement strand
ATTTGCGAATGTTGCTTTTAGCAATGGAAGTTTGTTGTACGGTTTTTTAGAACGCATGATGAAACAACAACCTTTCAGCGGACCAAGTAATATCAAACGATATTTTGTATCGCCTGAAGAAAGCGGACAGTTGTGTATGTTGGCTTGTATGTTGGGTAATTCAGGAAGTATTTTCTTCCCGAAATTAGACCCTGAAAAAGATATGCAAACTTTTGAAACAATAGGTGTAAAGCTATTGCAGTCGCATGACTTAGAACCTGTTTATTGTAAAAATGAAGAAGAAGCAAGGCAGTTTGCATTCAATTTAAAACCTGATTCAAAACAATATCCTGTTTACTTTTTTGAAAGTGATACCAATGGTGAAAAGCCTTACGAAGAGTTTTTTACTGAAACGGAAACTTTAGTTCAAAATGAATTTACTGCTTTGGGTTATGTAAAAGATTATCCAGCAAAATCATTGGAGGAAGTAGGATTGATGTTTGATAAATTCAATGCACTGTTTCATAAAGAAAATATCAGCAAAGCTAAAATTGTAGAATTAATGGCAGAGTTTATTCCTAATTTCGAGCACATTGAAAAAGGTAAAAATTTAGACCAAAGAATGTAGGATTAATTTGCTAATGTGATGATGTGCTAATTTGCTAATAAAAAAAATGATGTATAAAATAATAAAACGACTGATTGATTTGATAGCAACAATAGTGGTAACAATAATATTGTCGCCATTATTAATTCCTGTTTTTATTGCGTTGAAATTAACGGCAGAAGGCGAAGTTTTTTATGGTCAGGAAAGAGTTGGTTATAAACAAAAGCGATTTAAGATTTTGAAATTTGCTACCATGTTAAAAAATTCACCTAATATTGGAACAGGTGATATTACATTAAGAAACGACCCACGAGTAACACCCGTTGGTAAATTTTTACGCATTACTAAATTGAATGAATTACCACAAGTGTTCAATGTTTTGTTGGGCGATATGAGTTTGGTAGGTCCACGACCATTGATGCCTGTAAGTTTTGAGTATTACCCCAAACAAGTTCAGGATGTAGTGTATAATAGTATTCCGGGCATTACTGGTATTGGTTCGTTGGTTTTTAGAGATGAAGAAAAATTGGTAAGTGAACAAAAAGAAATGCCGCATCGTGATTTTTATCGCCATAGAATTTATCCATATAAAGGCGAATTAGAATTGTGGTATCAGCAAAACAAATCGACCTATACTGATTTAATGATTATTTTTTTAACAGCTTATTCAATTGGTTTTAAAAATAATAAATTGGTGTATAAAATTTTCAGAACGCTTCCCCCATCTCCCTTCAAAGTTGACTAAATGATAATTCAACAAAATATTACGCTTAAAAATTTTAACACATTTAGCATTGAGGTTATTGGAAAATATTTTGCAGAAATCAATTCATTTATTGATTTAAATGAACTTGCTAATGATGAAATTTTTAATCAGCCAAAATTAGTTTTAGGTGGTGGAAGCAATATTTTGTTTACTAAAAATTATGATGGTTTAGTTATCAAAAATAATCTGAAAGGGATTTCTATTATTGATGAAACGAATGAGTTTGTGTTAGTGAAAGCCGCAGCTGGTGAAGTGTGGCATCAATTTGTTTTATTTTGTATTGAAAATAATTATTGCGGAATTGAAAATCTTTCGCTAATTCCGGGTTGTGTTGGTGCTTCACCTATGCAAAATATCGGTGCTTATGGTGTTGAGATAAAAGATGTTTTTTATTCATTAGAAGCTTTTCATATTCATGATAAAAAAGTAGTTACTTTTAATTTGAATGAATGTGAATTTGGTTATCGTGAAAGTGTGTTTAAACGAAAATTCAAAAATCAGTTTATTATTACTTCAGTTACTTTCAAATTAAATAAAAAGCCAAATTTTAAAATCTCGTATGGAGCTATTGAACAGCAATTGGAACAAATGAAAGTGAAAGAACTTTCCATTAAGGCTATAAGCGATGCGGTGATTGCTATTAGAAGTTCTAAATTGCCTAATCCTGCTGAAATTGGTAATGCTGGTAGCTTTTTTAAAAACCCTGAAATTTCATTAGAAAAATACAATTCATTAAAATCAGAATTTAAAGAAATAGTGGCTTATGATGTAGCCAACGGAAATAAAAAATTAGCCGCAGGTTGGCTGATTGAACAATGCGGCTGGAAAGGCAAAACCATTGGTAATTGCGGCGTTCATAAAAATCAAGCATTAGTATTGGTAAATTATGGCGGTGCTAAAGGCGATGAGATTTACAATCTTTCTACGGAAATAATTAATTCGGTTAATTCAAAATTTGGAGTTGAATTAGAACGTGAAGTAAATATAATGTAACTATGTTTTACGCTGATATTTCAATTCAATCAACTTCGGAAAAAGGCAAAGGCGTTTTTGCAAATGAATTTATTGAAGAAGGCAGAACAATTGAAATGGCACCCATGTTAGTTTTGCCTGAAATGGATAATGAACTTATTGATAAGTCTTTTTTATACAATTACTATTTTTTGTGGGGAGAGGAAAACAAACAGAAAGCAATTGCTTTAGG
>JBDKJJ010000247.1:0-2891 GCA_039796635.1 Bacteroidota bacterium | reverse complement strand
AAAATTAAATGAAATAAATAGTCTTACTTGCCAATCACATATTTAACAAACCAATTAGGAACTTTTTTAGTATCCATCATGGTTACATCAATTCCGTTTGTAACTTCAGCAATTAGTAAATTAATAGCTCCTGAATTATCAAACAAATATGTTCTGTTGGTTAGTTTGATAGTTGGTTTTAAATTTTCCAAGCTTTTATAATATCGTTGAGTTATTTTTTCAGGGCTTACTGCATGTCCATGCTGTGCAACCCTTATATTCACTCGATTAATATTAATTTCAGGATCTTCTGTAACTATATAATATAAATAAATTTTGTACCCCAGTACTTTTGCTTTTTCAATAAAATTTATTTTTGCTTTGTGACTCATCACAGTTTCGTAGCTAAATGAAACCTTTTTCAATATTAATTTACGCCTAATTAGTTCAACAATATCAGCCACTAAATAGGAATTAATAATATTTTTTGATGTTACTTTAAGACAATTATTTTCAATTTTTATTTTGGAAATAAAATCAGTATCTGAAAATTTTGTGATGGCAAATCCTTTCTTTAATAAGAAGTTCCGAACCTGTGAAGTGTTCAATTTTATTTGATATTCTTCAAGCGATAAGGTTAAATTAGTTTTTAATAAGGCTTCAATATCATCAGCATTTACGTAAACACCAAATTTTATTTTACTTCGCAATTGGTTGATGGTAGTAGTTTTGCCTGAGCCATTTGGTCCTGCAAAAATTCGCATACGCAATACACTCATCAGTATTCTAATTTGAATTTTTTAGGAATGTGATGATTTGATTTTAAAATATGTTTGATGAATTTTTTTTCGCCCTTGGCATTTATTTCAATTAATGAATCGTTCTCTTCAATAATCACTGGGATGTCAGTTTTTAAAGCATTAGCATTGGCTTTAAATGCTGCTAAAATAGTTTCACCAGCTAAAGTTCCTAAAGCAATACTTCTTTTTTTAGTGGTAATTAAAATTCCTAATGCTGAACCAATTAATCCTTTTGCAATAAGTGATTTGAAAATTTCATTATCATTTTTCATACGGCAAATTTAATCAAATAAATTAATCCAGTATTTTTTCGATTGTTCAAAATTTTAAATCTCATTTGTTACTTTTGCAAAAATTTAAATAATTAATTTTAAGCATGAAGATTTTAGTTTGCATTAGCAAAGCACCTGACACTACTACCAAAATTGCATTCATTAATAACAATACTGAATTTAGTGGCGATAAAGTTACTTGGATCATAAATCCTTATGATGAATGGTATGCATTAGTTCGTGCCTTAGAGTTAAAAGAAACTTTAGGTGGAAGTGTAACTGTGATAAATGTTGGCGGAAGCGATTCGGAAGCGATATTGCGTAAGGCTTTTGCTATTGGTGCTGATGATGGAGTTAGAATTGATGCTAACCCAACTGATGCCTATTTTGTAGCTAATCAAATAGCTGAATATGCTAAAGACAAGGGCTATGATTTAATTTTAACAGGTAAAGAAACTATTGACTACAATGGTTCACAATTAGGCGGAATGATTGCTGCTTTAACTGATTTAAACTATGTATCATTAGCTACTAAATTAGATGTGGCTGGTACTGAAGCTACTGTTGAATGCGAAATGGAAGGCGGAAGCGAAATTGTAACTTTAAAATTACCTGCGGTTATTTCATGTCAGAAAGGTATGGCTGAAGCTCGTATTCCGAATATGAAAGGAATTATGGCAGCCCGTACAAAACCTTTACAAACTATAGCTGCTGCGGCTTCTGATTCATTAACAGAAATAGTGAAATATGAATTACCTGCTGAAAAAACAGGTTGTAAAATGATTTCAGCTGATAATGTAGATGAATTAGTGAAATTATTGCACGAAGAAGCTAAAGTAATTTAGTCATTAGTCAAAAGTAATTAGTCATTAGTTAAAATATCAAATTTATTTTTGCATTAATTTTAACAATAGATTTTAAATCATCATTCAAAAATCGAAAATCATAAATAATGTCAGTATTAATATTTGCAGAATCGAATAACGGAAAATTTAAAAAATCAACTTTAGAAGCAGTTTGCTATGGCAAACAAGTAGCTTCACAACTAGGTACTGATTGTATCGCTTTAGCTGACGCATCATTGGATGCAGCTGAATTAGCATCATTGGGGAAATATGGCGCAACAAAAGTAGTAACTGTAAAACACGATAACTTACATCACTTAGATGCAAAAGCATACAGTTATGTAATTGCTGAAACAGCAAAAAAAGTAAATGCATCAGTTGTAATAATATCTTACAATATTACCGGAAAAGCTGTAACGGCTAATGTGGCAGCCAAATTAAAAGCAGGTTTTGTAGCAGGTGCTATTTCGTTACCCGATACTACAAATGGATTTGTAATTAAGAAAAGTGTATTCAGCGGAAAAGCATTTGCTTATGTAAATATTAAAACCGATACAAAAATTGTTGGCTTAACTCCAAACTCATTCCCAGTGGTAGCAACTGAAGTTTCTGCAACTGTTGAAGCTTTAGATTTGAATGTTCCATCTGACCAATTCAGTGTAACGGTAAAAGAAACTATTAAATCAAGTGGTGCTATTTCATTAACTGAAGCTGAATTAGTAGTAAGTGCAGGTAGAGGTTTAAAAGGTCCTGAAAACTGGGGAATGATTGAAGAAATGGCAAACATATTAGGTGCGGCAACAGCTTGTAGCCGTCCTGTGGCTGATATCCATTGGCGTCCGCATGGCGAACACGTAGGGCAAACAGGAATTACCATTCGTCCTAATTTATACATTGCTATAGGAATTAGTGGTGCAATTCAACACTTAGCTGGTGTAAACCAAAGTAAAACTATTGTTGTTATCAATACAGATAAAGAAGCACCATTCTTCAAA
>JBDKJJ010000246.1:0-2552 GCA_039796635.1 Bacteroidota bacterium | reverse complement strand
CCACAAACCATATTGTTTTCCGCTTGGATGAAGTTGGTCAGATGCTAAAAATGTAGAATCATGATTTCTTGAAATAGGAGTGATGTCAATAAACTTTACGGAATGTTTTTTACAAATATTTAATGCAGTTGAGTTGTATAAATCAATCTCTTTTCCAATTTGAACAGCGCCACGTTTATCTTGTTCGCCAAAAGGTGTAAAACCCCAATCAGGAATTGAAACCACAAATACATTTTTTATTTCTTTGGCTTTTGAAATAGCAATTGTTAAAAGTTGTTCAAATTCAATTTCATATTGTTCAATAGGATAATTCCGATACTGATTATTTACACCAATTAACAAACTTACCAAATCAAATTTACTGTTTATCTCAAATTGTTGAATAGATAACAAAAGTTCATCAGTTGTAAAACCTGTATGAGCGATTGGAATTGGAATATGAAATTTTTGATGTTCAGTTTCCAATAGTTTTATCAATTGATTAGGCCAACGTTGGCTTGATTCAACCATTTCGCCAATTGTATAGGAATCGCCTAGAGCTAAAAAAGATTTGATTTCCATGTTTTATTTTTCAGTGATTACAAATTCTGTTCTACGGTTTTGTGCTTTGTTTTCAGGATTATCATTCGCTATTAAAGGATGAGTTTCGCCATAACCTTTGTATTGCAAACGAGATGCATCAATTTTATTCATAATTAAATAATCATAAACTGATTTTGCACGATTATCTGAAAGTTCTAAATTATGCTTTGGATTACCTGAGTTATCCGTATGACCAGCAATTAAAATTTTCACTGTTGGATTTTGAACTAAAAAAGCATACAATTTTTTTAATTCAACTTTTGATTCAGGTTTCAAATCAAATTTATCTGTTTCAAAAAATATATTTTTTAAAACTACTGATTTACCAACTTCAATAGCTTGTAGCTCAACATTTTTTTCAAATGGAATTGAATCAATTTTATCTTTCAATGAAAAATTTTCAGAGTAAAATAAATATTTTTTATTGCTCACATTCAAAGCATAATCTTTCCCTGAAGGAATGCAAACCAAATATTTTCCATCGGCTTCATTCGATGCACTTTGTGTGATTATTTTTCCTGATTTTAAATCAATTAACTGAAAATCAGCATAAATAGGTTGATGTGTTTTAGCATCAGTAATAATTCCTTTTACGTACGTAACCCTTGTAGGCTGGGCTTTTCCGTATAGTTCAAATTCATACAAATTATAATTGCCATCACCATTATTATCTCTTGAAATAATTGCATTTGAACCGTCAGCAGTAATAAAAATTCCACGTTCATCGCCTTCTGTATTGATAGGATAACCAATATTTACAGCTTCACTCCAAGTTCCGTTGGGTAATCTTCGGCTGTAAAATATATCACTTCTGCCCATACCAGCTTTACCATCTGAAACAAAATATAAAGTTTGATTATCTGGATGAATAAACGGAAATTGTTCATTGCCTGATGTATTAATTGCATTCCCCAAATTTTTAGGTTCACTCCAACCTGTTTCTGTTTTTTCAGTAGAATAAATATCCATGCCACCTAAACCTATTTTATTTGCTGCTACAAAATATAATGTTTTTCCATCACTTGAAAAACTCGGCATTGACTCAAAACCTGCTGTATTAAAGCCTTGGTTTGATGGTTTTGACCAACCTTTTCCTTCTTTATAACATGCATAAATATCACAACTTCCATCACCATTTATTTTATCGCCACATCTTACAAAATACATTTCATTTTTATCAGGGCTGAATGTGATACCACCTTCATTATAATTTGTGTTGATGGGTGCTGGCATTTTTTCAGCTTCACTCCATTTACCATTTATTTTTTTTGATTGATAAAAATCTTCATTTCTGTTTTCTAATCTAACAAAAATTAAATTTTCACCATCTACTGATAAATAAGGATAATAATCGGGGAGGGGTGAGTTAACGCCACTTCCAAGTGGTTTAGGATGGAATGGAACTGGATTTTTAATGGCTTCATCAGTGAATTTACAGCTTTCAATTTTTCTTTTTATTTCAGTTTTTTCATTTTCTGAAACTTTAGAAAACAAGCAATATTGTTGATAGTATTTAATGGCTTCATCAAATTTTTTTTCAGATGATTTTATTTCGGCAATTGTACGATAACGCTTAAAACAATAAACTGAATCAATTGCCATTGCCTTTTTATAAGTCGAAATTGCTTCATCAGTAGCACCATTTTTATTTTGCAAATCACCTAATAAAACATAAGCATCACAATATGTTTTATCTTCTTGAATAGCTTTGTTCAACTCTTTTATAGCGGCTTCTTTATCGCCCATTTGCATGGCTACCACGGCTTCATTGAAATGTTTTTTTGCTTTGGGCTTTACTTCGTTTTTATTGTATTGAGCAAAACATGAATTACAACAAAACAAACCGACTAATAAAATGAAAGTGTATTTATTCATTTTGTAAAGATGATAATTAAGAAATGAGTTGCTAAAAAATTATGCCAGAGTTATACCCACTATTTTTTTAATTGTTTCAAAATATCTTCAAAATA
>JBDKJJ010000245.1:0-4264 GCA_039796635.1 Bacteroidota bacterium | reverse complement strand
AATTATTGGCTTCTGAGCAATATTTAATTGGAAAAAGAATAAGTCTTGACTTAATTATTGAATACAGATTTCCAAATTCTTATAAAGCGCAAATAGCAAATGGTAATGGAAGCTTTATGTCGGTTGAACAAAAATTCAAGTACCCATTTTACTTATTTGTTGGTGTAAAATATCGATTGCTTTAATTCTATATTTCTTGACATTTATCAATTACTTCTTATTTTAATTTACCATTTGTCAAGGTTTAATAAAATGAATCCATTCATCTTTGCATTCTAAAATTACAGATATGAAATTCATTTTGAAATCATTTTTCCTTTTCAGTTTAGCACTGATTACTTTTTCAATTCAAGCACAAAACAGCACCCAAACTATTCGTGGTAGTGTATCTGATAAACAATCAAAAACAAGTTTGATTGGTGCTTCAGTATCATTAATCAATAGTTCGCCAGTATTAGGTGATGCAACAAACAATGATGGAAAATTTAAAATCAATAATGTACCTGTTGGGCGTTATGATGTAAAAGTGATTTATGTAGGGTATAAAGAAATTTTACTTTCAAATATTGAACTCAGCGCTGGAAAAGAAGTAGTATTAGAAATTGAAATGGAAGAAAATGTAAAATCATTAAAGCAAGTAACTGTTTCTGCATCTAAAAAACATGAAACAAATAATGAACTGACAAGTGTTTCAGCCCGTTCATTTAGTATGGAAGAAGTAAACCGATATGCAGGCGGACGAAGCGACCCAGCCCGTATGGCAGCCAGTTATGCAGGTGTAAGCTCACCTGATGATTCACGAAATGATTTGGTGATTCGTGGTAATTCACCCATTGGTGTTTTGTGGCGCATTGAAGGAATGAATGTTCCGAGTCCGAATCACTTTGCTACTGTAACTTCAAACGGCGGCCCTGTAAGTGCCATCAATACTAATATGTTGCGTAATTCTGATTTTTTTACTTCGGCATTTCCTGCTGAATATGGCAATGCAAATGCAGGTGTTTTTGATTTAGGTTTCAGAAAAGGTAATGCAGAAAAACGTGAAAACACTTTTCAAATTGGTGCTTTAACAGGCATTGAAGCCATGACTGAAGGCCCTATCAATAAAGCAAAAGGTTCATCCTATTTAGTTGCTTATCGTTATGCGTTCACTGGTGTAGCTCAAAAAATTGGTTTAAATATTGGAACTACCGCTACTCCATTTTATCAAGATTTGAGTTTTAAAATTGTAGGTGGCGAATCAAAAATAGGTAGGTTTACTTTGTTCGGAATTGGTGCAACAAGCCATATAGAGTTTGACCATAAGAAAGTTGATTCAAAAGATATTTTCGCCAACCCAAGTGTTGACAGCTATTTTGGAAGTGATATTGGTTTGGTTGGAGTGAAACATTTCAAAAGGGTTAATGACAAATCATACTTCAACACCATTATTGGTGCTACTTACACAGCTTCAAAATATTTAGAAGACACCATTTTTCAGACGGCTACTTATCGTAGCGTTGAGAATATTACCAAGCAAATGCGTTATCTAATTCATACATCTTACAATACAAAAATCAATTCGCATTTATTTATAAAAGCTGGATTGATGGATGAAGTGATTAATTTGAATTTATTTTATCAAGTAAGAAAAACAAATACTGGCATCTGGAAAAATTATTGGGATTATAATGACTTCACACAATTGATTCAAGGCTATGCACAAGCTAAATATAATTTCACTGATAAAATAACTTTGAATTTAGGATTGCATTCGCAATACTTAACTTTGAATGATGCCAAATCAATTGAACCAAGAGTTGGATTAAAATATCAAGTTAGTAACAAAAGTACATTTAATGCTGGAATTGGCTTACACAGCCAAATGCAAACACCTGATATTTATTTTTATAGAGCCTTAAATGCTGATGGAAGTTATGATGAAAGCAATAAAAAATTAGGTTTCACAAAAAGTCAGCACTATGTATTAGGCTATGATTATCTACCAGCAAAAGACTGGAGAATTAAAACAGAAATTTATTACCAATATTTATATGATGTTCCTGTCACAATTTCACCAAGTAGTTTTTCATTATTGAATGCTGGTGCAAGTTTTAATCCAATCAACAAAACAAATTTAGAAAACAAAGGAACCGGCACCAATAAAGGAGTTGAGCTTACTATTGAAAAATTTTTCAGCAAAGGATATTATGCCTTATTAACAGGAAGTATATATCAATCAAAGTATAAAGGCAGTGATGGAATAGAACACAACACTGCATTCAATGGCGAATATGTATATAATATTTTAGCAGGTAAAGAATTTAAAATTGGCAAAGAGAAACAAAATAAAATTACGTTTGATTTTAAATTAACACAAGCTGGTGGCAGATATTTTACACCTACAGATTCAGTAGCTTCAATGCTTTGGAAGAAAGAAATTTTGAAAGGTGATAGTTATTCATTCAGTCAAAAAATTCCTGATTTTTTCAGAATGGATTTTAAAATTGGTTATAGCATGAATAGTAAAAAATATAAAGTAGCACAATCCATTTTCTTTGATATTCAAAATATCACCAATAATAAAAACATATTTGCCTATCGATACAACCCAGTAACCAACAGCGTTAACACAAGTTATCAAATTGGATTTTTTCCAAATTTTGTTTACCGATTACAGTTTTAATTAAATAAAAAAAGCCACTTCAAAAAATTTTGAAGCGGCTTTCTTATTGAGCAATAATTATTTTGCTGATTGCCAATAAGCTCCCAATAACGGTTGCATGTTTATCATCAAAAATTGTGAACTAATAAAAATGATAAAAAGAAGAGTAACAACAATTGTGTTTATTTTCATGTCAGTTTTTTTAATTCCGTTGAAAAAATAAAGTGGCACAAAAACAAAAAAAGCAAACCCAATGTAAATGAGCCACAGAATGCCACTTTTAGCAAATTCAAGTTGTACAACTCTTCCAACTACCGCTGTGCAATAAAGCATCCCCACAATAATTCCTGAAGCCAACACTAATTTTTCTTGCAAATTTTTTAGCTCCTTATTCTTAATTAAAAACAAAAGCGGAAGAAATAAAAAACTGCTAACACTCATTGCCATCATGTAAAGAGCAAGCGAACCTGGCCAATGCATAATTTTAAAAACTGAACCCAACACAAAACTTGTAGCGGCTGCAATGCCGCTTAAAATCAATACTTTTTTCATAAAATAAAAATTTTTAAACATTAATAAATAATTAGTTTCTTGTTCTATTTCACACAATTCATTTTTATAAAATTTTTGAATTGTAATTGAATAAATTTTTTCAAAATCATCATTTGGTTTCATTTCATTTTCAAGAATGCAGCAAACATGGTCCAACAAATTTTGCTGTAAATCTTCTATTTGAATGCCTCGTTTTTTGATGTCATTCAAAATAAAATCAACCTGATTATCGGATAGATGATACATTAGGCAGTTTGTAAATTGATATCTAAAATCACCTTCATCGTATTCATAAACTCCACCAACTCACTTACCTTTTCTTTTGTTTTTGATTTACCTGTAGGCGTTAATTTATAATGCTTTCTAACTCGTTTACCAATATATTCCAATTCAGTAATCACCAATCCATCAGCTTCTAAGGCATGCAACGTTGGATACAAAGCACCTTCTGTAATTTGAATTTTATCGCCAGTAATCTCCTTTACTTTTTGAGTAATTTCATAACCGTACATTTTTTTGTTATCGGCTAAAAGTTTTAGCACAATAGTTTTCAATGTTCCTTTAATTAATTCAGATGAAAAAATCATTTTATTTTTTTTAATGATGCAAATATACATTATTTTCTTATGTATTATTCATTTATGCATTAAAAAGTTATGCACACTCCTCAAAACAAAAAAAGCCCGACTTAAAAAGTCGGGCTTTTGATAATATGGTAAAGTATAAAGATTACTTATTTTTTGGAATCGCTTGCATTCCAGGATTACTATTAGCAGGTGCTGGAGCGGCTACTGGTGCAGTGATATTTAATTCCTTTTTTACTAACTCCATGATGTTATCACTTTCTTGAGCATATAAAAAAGCGCCCATACTTGTATCAAATATGTATGCAAAACCATTTTTCTTTGCAACATCTTTAATAGCAGCGTCAGCTTTTTTCAAAATAGGATTATACAATTCTTCTTTTTTAGCTGCTACTTTTTCTTCAGCGGTTTGCTGAAAATCTTGCAACAATTGATATTTCTGTTGCATTTCTTTTTGTTTAATTTCTTTAATTGCGTCTGCAAA
>JBDKJJ010000244.1:0-3506 GCA_039796635.1 Bacteroidota bacterium | reverse complement strand
ATAATTTTAATAAAAAATTGAAATGACTTTTTCACAAGTTTGTCAAATAAATAATAATCAAATCATCCTTAATCTTCCTGCTGATTTTTCTGGAAAAAAATCTGTTCGAGTGATTGTAGATGATGAATTAGATTCAAAATCTAAAAAAATAGCACTATTGCAAATGGCTGCTACTGACAAACTATTTCAAGATGATGTAAATGAAATAGCTGATGATTTTGATAACCTTGAAAACGACTTTGAGAATGATAAATAAATGGGGCATTTATCGTGCAAACCTTGACCCTGTAATTGGCTCAGAGCAAGGCAAAACTCGACCAGTTTTAATAATATCTGAAAATGAAATTAATCAAGTCATTAACACGGTAAATGTAATTCCGATTACATCACGAAAGTTGGGAAGAAATTTGTACCCAAATGAAGCATTATTACCAAAAAATGTTTTCGGATTACCAAATGAATCTATTTTACTTTGTCATCAAATAAGAACTTTAGATAAAAAAAGAATTTCATTAGAGTACGGAAGTGTGATGGATAGTAAACTTCAGGATGAAATTAATAATGCCCTTTGTTTTCAATTGGGAATTGAATAAATAATAAGAAGTAATTTTTACACAATGAATTTAGTAATTGGGGGCGTTGAATTTAATTCACGACTTTTTTTAGGAACAGGAAAATTTAGTTCAAATAAATTAATGCATGAATCCATCATTGCAAGCGGAACTGAGTTGGTAACTGTTGCTTTAAAACGTGTGGATTTTAAAGAAAAAAAAGATGGTTTGATTGAAAATATTCAAACTGAAAAAGTAAAATTATTACCCAACACATCAGGCGTACGAAACGCTACTGAAGCCATTTTTGCGGCAGAGTTAGCAAGAGAGGCCATGCAAACTAATTTATTGAAATTAGAGATTCACCCTGACCCACGATATTTATTACCTGATGGAATTGAAACTTTAAAAGCTGCTGAAGAATTAGTAAAAAAAGGATTTATTGTTTTACCATACATTAATGCTGACCCAGTTTTGTGCAAACGATTAGAAGATGTTGGTGTTGCAGCTGTAATGCCTTTAGGCGCTCCAATAGGCAGTAACAGAGGATTAGAAACAAAAGCAATGTTAGAAATAATTATTCGTGAAAGCAATGTGCCAGTAGTAGTTGATGCTGGCATAGGCGCTCCATCACATGCAGCCGCAGCCATTGAAATGGGAGCTGATGCTGTGTTGGTCAATACAGCAATTGCAGTAGCAGGAAATCCTATTGAAATGGCAAAAGCTTTTAAAATGGCTGTTGAAGCAGGCAGAATGGCTTTTGAATCAGCATTAGCAAAACCTATTTTTACCAAAGCTGAAGCAAGCAGTCCGCTTACAGCATTTTTAGATTAATCAAATGAATTTTATTTTACAGCCATTCAAGGTTTATTGGATTCGTGTAGCAATTACCATGTGCATTTTAACGCTATGCCGATTTATCTTTTTAGCCTATAATATTCATTCATTTCAAAATATCAAAGTAATTGATGCAGCACAAGTTTTTTTCTTTGCATTGCGCTTTGACATGGTGGCTGCCATTTATGTAAATGCACTTTTTTTTATTCTCCTTTCCTTTTCATTCCAGCTTAATTTCAATTTAATTTATCAACGAATTTTGGCTGCATTATACGTTGCCATGCATTTACCATTGTTGGTTTTAGAATTAATTGATGCTGTATTTTATCCTTACAATTTGCGCCGCTCAACATTTGGAATAACTAAAGTGGGCGATGAAGCCGCAGGACAATGGAAAACTTATGTAAGCTTTTATTGGTGGCTATTTTTGATATTATTTGCATTGGTTTATTTGATTTGGTTTTTGGCAAACAAAACCAATAAAAAATATTTTTCAAGTCAATTAAATTTCACTAAAAAGTATTTTATGAATTGGATAATCTGTTTCCTAATTTCAGGCGGATTAAGTTTTTTAATGATTCGTGGAGGTTGGCAATATATTCCAATTAGTGGTACAACTGCTGGCGAAATGGTTGATGAAAAATATTCACCGTTAGTTACCAATTCAACTGTTATCTTTTTTCAATCAGCTTTTCTACCTCAAGTAAAACCTATTCGATATTTTTCAGATGAGGAGTGTAAAAATATTTTTACAAATCAAATCTATCTTACTAAAAATGATACAATTGAGAAGTTAATTCATCGAAAACCCAATGTGATGGTCATTATTTGGGAAAGCTTAGGAAAAGAATATGTAGGTCATTTTAACCCTACTAAAAATTTCACTCCATTTTTAGATTCATTATGCAACAATTCTTTGTTATGCACCAATGCATTCGCCAATGCAAAACATAGCCACGAAGGTATGTGCGCTGTAATGGCAAGCATCCCAACCATGATGGAAGAATGTTTTTATTACTCAACCTATCAAAGTAATAAAATAAAAGGCTTAGGCGAATACATGAAGGAAATGGGCTACTCAACCGCTTTTTTTCATGGTGGAAATAATGGCTCCATGAAGTTTAATTCATTCAGCCGCAGATGTGGCTTTGATACTTATTATGGGAGAAAAGAATATCCTGAACCAGAGAAAGATTTTGATGGAACATGGGGAATTTGGGACCATAAATATTTTCAATTTGTAGCCAATAAAATGAACGAAATGCCCGAACCATTTTGTACTGGTTTGTTTACTTTATCATCTCATAATCCTTTTAAAGTACCTGATGAATTGGATAATAAATTCCCTAAAGATGCCAATAATCCTATTCTGCACTCAATGGCTTATTCAGATTATTCGCTACGCAAATTTTTTGAAACAGCCTCAAAAATGAAATGGTTTGATAATACCATTTTTGTAATAGTGGGCGACCACACAGCATGGAATTCAGATTTGAATTATTCAGGTGATGCAGGCGCATTTGAATTACCGATGTTGTTTTATATGCCAGGAAAACTAAAAGGTGAAATTAATTTTCCTACACAGCAAGTTGATATTATGCCAACAATATTGAACATGGCTGGTTATGAAGGCAAAGTAGCCACTTTTGGCAGAAGTATTTTAACGCAAGACTCAACAGCCAAAACATTTATGTGGTTGAATAATAATTTTTTGTTAGCCAATAATTCAACGCTTACACCATCATGTTCGTTGCCAAATACTAACGCTATTGAATCAGTAGTAAAATTATTTTGATATAAATCTACAGCGTCAGCATTTAAGTGTGTACACAATAATTTATTGTATTTGCGGCGCACCACTTCAAGGCATTCATCAATGGTTTTAAATGAATGTACATCCACCCATTTATTGGCCGAGCTGCTACTTTTTTTGCCATTGCGTTTTGAATATTTTACTGAATCATTAATCACAAAAACTTCAGCAATGCCCACAGCATCGGCAGTTCGTAATACAGCCGAAATATTATGAGGGTCGTGTACATTTTCTAAAATTACGGTAATATCAAATCTTCTATTATTAGCTACACGAGTTAGTTTTTCTAATCTTTCAGGCGTCAT
>JBDKJJ010000243.1:0-5986 GCA_039796635.1 Bacteroidota bacterium | reverse complement strand
ATGGTTTTATATTGATAAGGAGGATAAAAATCAGAAGCTTCTAAATCAAAGCCATAGCGCTTTGGATGGGTATAAATTTCTTTAATAGCTAAAATTCTGAAAACATAACGCATCGTTTCTTCGGGTAATAACAAATCGTAATAATTTTTTTGTTGTTGCTTTTCCATAAAATTTGAGCAACCTGCTGTTCCGCAATTGTAAGCTGCAGCAGCCAATGTCCAACTTCCTAACAAATCTTTTGATTTTTTTAGATACACACAAGCAGCTTCGGTTGCTGCTTCTACATTATATCGTTCATCTACTTCATCATTTATTTCCAAATTATATTGTTTGCCAGTTTCTGTCATGAATTGCCAAAACCCTGAAGCCCCAGCTCTTGAAACCACTTGCTGCAAAGCACTTTCAGCAATACATAAATATTTGAAATCATCAGGCACACCATTTTTTTTCAGAATAGGTTCAATGATTGGAAACCAACGCATGGTTTGTTTCATGTTTAATAAAGATGAACCTTGCAAATAAGTATTGATGATTAATTCTTTATCAAATCGTTCACGAATATCAGGCAATTGCAAAGGCACATCTTCACCACAAAAATTGGCTTCTTTAGGAAACACAGGTGGATGAACTCGAATAGAATAAACAGAATCTGCCACTTCGGTTGAAGGCATAAAAACAGTAACAGCAGGACGTTTGATAAAGGCAAACAAACCCGAACCAATAAATACTAAAAGGATAACAAGAACTCCAAAAAATATTTTTTTGGGAATGATAATAGAAGAAGATTTCATGATAAATAAAAAATGAGATGAAAGTAAACTTACGATAAAAGTAAAAGTTAGTTTCAAATTACAAAAAAAATGTTGTTTACTGTTTACACTTAACTGTAAACTAACTACATCCATGATTTCATCTTAAAAAATTAATTCATTTAAAACCAACATAAAATCAGAAATTGTAAATTAATTTCGCCACATAATTTTTAAAAATAAAATCAAAATCATGACACAAATAAAATTTGGAACCGATGGTTGGAGAGCAATAATTGCCGATGATTTCACGGTTGAAAATGTAGCCCGGGTAAGTGTGGCTACTGCCCAATGGTTGTTGAATCGTACAGCTACACCAAGTGTAGTGATTGGTCATGATTGTCGTTTTGGTGGAAGTTTATTTGTAGAAACAGCTACAAAAGTTTTTGGGAGCATGGGCGTAAAAGTATTTACTCATAAAGGTTTTGTAACTACGCCAATGGTTTCGTTAGCAACCGTTGAGCTAAAAGCTACGGCTGGTGTGGTAATTACGGCAAGTCATAATCCGCCAAGTTATAATGGCTATAAATTAAAAGATGGGTTTGGCGGACCAGCTGCACCAAGCGAAATCACAAAGGTTGAAACCATGATTCCTGATTCAGTTACAATACCAACCATCACTTTGCAAGAAATGGAAAGCAAAGGTTTGTTGGAATATATTGACATGGAATTGATGTATGTAAATCATGTAAACAAAACTTTTGATTTAAAAGCAATTGCTGCAAAAAATGTGTTAGCGTATGATGCAATGTATGGTGCTGGTCAACAAATTTTACCACGATTATTGCCTAATGCACAATTGATGCATTGCACCACAAATCCAGGTTTTATGGGGCAAGCGCCTGAGCCATTAGAAAGAAATACATTAGAATTTCAAAAATTTATAAAAGAAAATAAAGGAAAAATTTCAGCAGGTTTGGTAACTGATGGTGATGCGGATAGAATTGCGATGTACGATGAAAATGGTAATTTTTTAGATGCTCATCATATTTTATTATTGTTGATTTATTATGCTTCACAATTTAAAGGAATGAGCGGAAAAGTGGTAGTAGCCTTTTCAGCATCTGATAAAATAAAAAAGATGTGTAACATTTATGGTTTGCCACATGAAGTTACCAAAATTGGCTTTAAATATATTGCTGAAAAAATGATGGTGGAAGATGTATTAGTTGGCGGTGAAGAAAGTGGTGGTATAGCCGTGAAAGGTCATATACCTGAACGTGATGGCATTTGGGATGGATTATTATTGTTGGATTTAATGACCAAAACAGGTAAAACATTAACTCAATTAGTGGATGATATTTATGCTGTTGTAGGCAAATTTGTTTTTGAACGAAATGATTTACATTTAGCGGAATCACTTAAACAAGAAATTATTGCCAACTGCAAAGCAGGAAAATATTCAGCATTTGGTAAATATAAAATTGAAAGAGTTGAAGATATTGATGGATATAAATATCACATGGCTGATGAAAGTTGGGTGATGATTCGCCCAAGTGGAACTGAGCCACTATTGCGTATTTACGCCGAAGCACCTACCAAAGAAATGGTGTTAGATATTTTAACAACAGTTAAGAAAGAGTTGTTAGGTTGAAAATTGGTGAATTGAATTTGCTAAAAAACTGACATTTACTTTTTCAATTGGATGTGAGAAATTAGCGAACAATTCAAATTCAGCATTTTCAATTTGATGAACAACGGCGGTGGTTTCGGCAATTGAAACCATAGTGTCATTTTCACCTACAGTTAATTTTACGAAGCAATTTATTTTTGCTAAAACCGATGTTTTTAGTAAAGGGTTATTTCCTAAATGAATCATCATTTCGGCAGTTTTCTGCAATACATTTTTCCAATCATCAGTATGTCTGTTTTTTAAATCTTCAGCAAAATGTGGAATTTTGATTTCGATTTTTTCAGCATTTAACATGGCAGATTCTTTTAAAGCAGATGCAACATTCCAATCAAATTTTGTAGCTAAAGTAAAAATGCGATTAATCAGCAAAGGCTTTTGTGATGCTAAATACAAGGCAACATAACCACCCATGCTGTAACCAAAAATATTAGCAGCTTGTAAATTATTTTGAAGAATAAATTGTTCTAAATTTTCTGCAAAATATTCAATTCTGAAATCACGATTGCTGTTTTGATTTTTTCCATGACCTTCAAAATCAAAAGTAAAAATTGTGAAATGTAAACTTAACTCTGCGGCTAAATTCTGCAACTGTGATGAAGCGCCAATAGCACCATGTAATAAAATTAAATTCGGTTTCATTAAGCTGAAAGTCTTTTCCAAAGCCATGTATCAGCCAATGGTTGTTTCCATTCAGAATCTAATTCATGTTTTGTGTTTACTAAATTATTAAAGATTATTGTGTTGGCATTTATCACATTTTCAATAAATAATTTTTTAGAATCGGCTAAAGCAAATGTTTTTACTTCATCATTATCTTGATATGCTATTTGAGTTCTGTTAAAAAAATCAACGCTTAATTGTTGTTCAATTTGCTTTACCAAATTTACCGATTTGTCAATTCCGCAACCACTTACTTCATTAGCTGATTCATCTACATAAAAAATAATAAACCTGTTGTATAATACTTCAGTAGCGGCTTTTAATGGCATTTGATGCGATGTCCATTGTTGTGAAAATGATTGCAAAATTTGGCTACATTGTAAAACTTCGTATTCGTTTAATGTTCTATCGGCTTGATAAATCCAAACCCGAGTTTCAGCAGGAAATGAATCTGTGTTGAATTGTGTAATCATATTTTTTCTGTTTTATTATCCTTCAATATGTATTGAAAGTGTGATGGTTCTTGATTTTAAACCGTCAAGCTCACGGCTAAATATTAAATGACTATCAGGTGAAAGTACATTCATTAATCCTTGCGATATTTTTAATTCAGGCGCTAAAATGAACATTGGAAAATAAAACTCAAATCCAAATCCGATTTCGCCTGACAAATCATGCGGTGTAAGTTTTATTAAATTAGTTGCTTTTCGAGCCTTTGATAAAGAGGCTAAATCATAATTATATTTCATTCCTGAAATTAAATACATTCTGAAATCTTTCACCCTATCACTTTTTAATTTAAGTTGAACAGGAATATCAATATAAATATTTTGAATGTTGAATTTTGCTGTGCTATCATTTCCTGTTTTAAAATCATGCACCACAAATTGCATATTTTTTTCACCAAAACTCATGGCTGGAATCATCCTTATATCAAAGCGTTTGCTGATTCTTTTATTAATCATTAATCCTAAATTAAATCCTGGCCCAGGCTTAGTGGCTATTTGTAAAATGGTATCGTTAGTTATAAAATCTTTGCTATAATAATATTTAAATCGAGATGAATTAAATGCGCCAGTAATGCCAAAATAATGACCTTTCTTATCATGGTCTAATTGATTGAATTGTGCTTTGGTTTCATGAATGAAACAAAAACAAATCATGATAATAGTAAGCGATATGAATTTTTTTGTAATCAATTATTTTGTGCCGATGTAAATACTGCAAATACCGAAAGTAAGCGGAATGCAACGTGTTGATGAAAACCCTGCTTTTATTAATTCAGATTCAAAAGCACTGCCATACGGAAACTCTTGTACTGATTCATATAAATATTTATACGCTGAAAAATCTTTTGAAACTAATTTGCCAATCAAGGGTAAAATATTTTTGAAGTAAAACGAAAAAAACAGATTGAATATTTTGTTGTTGGGTTTTGAAAATTCAAGCACAATTAAGGTTCCGCCATTGTTCAACACTCTGTTGATTTGAATTAATCCTTTTTGTAAAGTTTCAAAATTGCGTACGCCAAAAGCCACAGTGCATGCATCAAAACTATTATTGGCAAAAGGCAAATTTTCTGAATCGGCTTCAATCATTTCTATTTTATCTTCAAGATGCAAAGCCTTAATTTTTTGTTTTCCTACGGCTAACATATTGGCTGATAAATCAATGGCAGTTATTTTTTTTACATTAGTTTTTAAAGCTGCAATGGCAAAATCACCGGTGCCAGTAGCTACATCGATAATGGTAGAAGGATTTACTTTTTGTAATTCCTGAATTGCTCGTTTGCGCCACATTTTATCAACGCCAATTGATAATAGATTGTTTAACAAATCATATTTAGGCGCAATGTTGTTAAACATTTGCTTTACTTGTTCTTTTTTATTTGCCTCTGAATGCTGATACGGTACTGCCATAAGATGCAAATGTAAAGAATAAAATGAGTTGAAGAGGATGCTACTTAGAACTTTAGAAAATCTTCAATTATTTTCTAAAGTTAAAATTTAATAATGGTAATCGTGATAAATCATTTTCCTTTACACAAAAAGTAAACTTGATGATTCAATGTATCTTTTGCAAACCAATATCCTTCTTTTTGCCAAATAGATTTTCCTACAATCTTTTCTTTAGTAACAAACCAATCCGGCATTTCAGTTTTCATATCTACCAACATTATTTGAAATGCATTGGTGTTTGTTTGTTTGGCATTTCCTTTTTTAGATAGAATAGAATCTATATTTCCGACTTTTGAATACGTGAATTTTCCAATAGATTCATTATTACTTAAACTGCTTCTGTTTAATAAATTACTACATGAATTATTTATCCATGCAGGAAACCAGCCTTTATTTCTTTGGTTCGTTTTTTCAAACTCTTGATAGGTTGAATAAGCTTGGTCGTAAGCTTGGGAGCAAGCATTTAATAATAAAATTACTAAGAATAGAAATAAATATTTTTTCATTAACTCAAATATAATTTAATATAAAATGATTCTTTCAAAAAATATTTTCAATTTGCTGTAACTTTTCAAATTGTTCAAACGATTTATTAGTAACGATGACGATAAATGATTACAATTTTTGTGTTTCACATCATGCCGACCATTTATTTCGATTCATTTTAAAACATACCCAACACGAAGAAGATGTAAGGGATGTGGTTCAAAATGCTTTCGAGATATTATGGAAGAAACGTGATGAAGTAGATGCTGAAAAAGCAAAATCATTTTTATTTAGTGTGGCTTATAAAAATAGGATTGACCAATTTAGAAAGCAGAAAAAAGTAAACTTGGTAGATGAATTTCCTGCTCAAACTAAAATTGTAAACGAACATAAATCGGGCTTGAAAGAAACATTGGATAAAGCTTTGAACACGTTGCCCG
>JBDKJJ010000242.1:0-5445 GCA_039796635.1 Bacteroidota bacterium | reverse complement strand
CCCCCATTTCTTCCATTGCAACTTTCATGTGATCAGCCATTGCAGTTATCCAATCAGCTTTTTTGAAAGCAAATTTCAATAAGTATTTGATAATTTTCGACTGATTAGGCGTAATCAAAACATCAGTGCCCAAAGTAGTGATTATATAAGGATGAAACCTACACAATGCGCCAGTGATACCATAACTTGTAGCATACATGGCATGAAAAATATCAGGCTTAATTTGCTTCAATATTTTTTTCACTTCGCCAAATTTCAACAACACCTTCCAATTACCACCTTTTACATTTATATCTCCAATGTCAATAAAATGTTCAGTTACATTTTCAATTGTATTTTGCTTGAATGAAATCAAATGCACTTCATGCCCTAATGAGGCAAAATGTTTACACCATCTTACCACATGAATACTTGGGGCATCAGCAAAGTAGCAAATTTTCATTTTAAGTTAGACTTAAATCATTAAACAAAATATACTTCCAATATCTATTCATACTATAATAATAGGCCTTCCTTTTTAAATTATAAATTTCATTTAATGGAGAAATCAATGAAAGTATTATACATCTACTTAAAATAAAAATAAAACAACTAATGTTTGCTAATAATACCCAAGTAAATGAAAAGTTTTTTCTGTAAAATTTCAACTTGCTTAAAAGTTGATTAGAAATACTCACATTATAATTTTTCTTTTGACTTTGCCCACTATGGTGCACTACTATTGCATCTTTGCAATAAAACAACTCTCCATATTTTTGAGCTCTAAAACAAAAATCAATGTCTTCCATCCAAAATAAATTTTCATCTAACCCTATTAATTTATTCAACCATTTTTTATCAAAAAATAATGCTGCACCTGATAAAGTTTTTGCTTCAAATGTTGTTTTAAATTTTTCAGAAGAATAATTAATGCCTGAAAAAAAACGATGCAAATAAAATGTTTCGGCAATTAGGTTAATAGGTGAATGATTTTGCCAAGCTGAATTTTGAATGGATAAATCTGAATTTAAAAGTTGAGGAGCTGCAATAACACAATCATCATGAGTTTCAAGAAAATCGGAAAGAATTTGTAAAGCATCATTTTTTAGCTCTGTATCAGGGTTTAATAAAAATATATAATCGCCCTTAGCTATTTTCATTCCTTGATTATTAGCACCTGAAAAACCTGCATTGAACTTATTTTCAATCACAACAATATCATTGAACTTATTTTTAATTGCATCAACGCTTTCATCATTGGAATTGTTATCAACCACAATTATTTCAAATTGAAGCATTTTTGATGTTGCATAAATTGATTTGATTGTTTGCAACAACAACTCTTTTACATTATAGCTTACTATTATTATACTAACTTTTTTCACTATTAAAATAATTGGTTATGTGCCCCAATAACAGATAAAACAAAGGCGCAATGCAATAGTAATCAAACACATTACTTACAACATTTTGTAATAAAACAAATAAAAATATCAAAACAACAACTGTAGTTTCTTGATTAATTAAAAGCTTAGCTTTCTTTATTTCAACTACAAAAAAATAAATTATGCTAATAAAAAATAAAGCCCCTGGTATTCCTGTTTCGCCTAGCAATTTCAAATACCAACCATCGGTTGAATAAGGTGATGAAGGCACACTTGTATCTTTAAATAAACGCCATGCAATATGACCTGATTTACCTAATCCGTATCCCCAAGGCTGATGCATAAAGTCAATCCATGATCTTCTCCAAAGTTCAACTCTGGTTAAACCGCCTTCTAAAGTTGCGGTTTCGGCGGCTGATTTAACAGTGAAATTAATCATATTATAAAATAACGACAAAAAGTTGCCCCCATTATAAAGCATTTGTTGTTGCAATGAAGCCAACAAAATACTCAACACATAAAGGAGCGTTAAAGCAACTGAGATATAAATAATTTTTTTTCGATTTCGCTGAATAAAAAACATTCCAATTTGTGCTAATACAAAACAAATTATTGGCCCACGAGATACTGATAATATTAACCCAAACCATGTAAAAACTAAAAACAACATTTGAAGTTTTGAAAACTTATCCGTTGTAAGATATTGATGATTCAAATAAAGTAAGGTAAAACCCATAGCTGAACCAAAAACAACTGGTGTCCAGAATATTGAAGTCATTCTTACAATTAGATATTGATTAATTACGCCACTAATGTTTTCAATAATTTCCATATTGAAACCAGGTACAAAAAAGTAAAGTATAAAACCTATGATACCTATTATTGAAAATAAATAGAATACAGGTTTTAAATACAATTCATTAAAATCAGTTTTTTTAACATCAAGATATCTTCCAACAAAATAAAACAACATAGGAATAACACTTAACTTAAAACCTAAAAAACAGGCTTTTAAATCTCTACTTAAAAAACATCCATAAATTGTAGTAAAAATCAGGTATGCCAAAAAGTAATAATCTATCTTTTTAAGATTTAAAGCCTTATACTTACTGAAATAGTTAAAAGGAATAATGAAAATAACAACTATACATGCAATATCAGGTAACGCCGAAAATAAATAATCAAATAAAGTAATTGAATCTTTTCCAACTACTATATAACGAAGGGTTGGAAAAGCACACAGAAAAACAAAAAATGATGTTACTAAATTATGCTGTTTTAGATTTTTAAACATTAATTTTTTTTGAATAACTTTTTGATAAATTTATAATCCAAGCCACCAAACAAACACTACCTAAAGATGCTATAATACATGTGTGAGTGAGTACTTTATTTACATCGTGAAAGTAATAAAAACTACTAAGCATTGTAGTGAAAATTAAAAAATTAGTTATAAAACTGAGCACCAACCATTTTTTTTGTTCATGAAAAACAACTGCTATTTGGGATAATGGCGAACGGATAAAATCAACAAACATCCATGTAATTAATAATGATGAAAACTGCCCTGCTTGATTCCATTTTGACTTAAATAAAAACACAAAAATAAATTCACCATGAAAAAAAAACAATGCCCATGCAGGTAAAAATATCCCAATGCAAATTAAAGCTATGCGTTTTACCAAACCATAAATGGTTTGATTTAATCTTACTTTTTCAGATACTTGTTGAAAAAAAACTTGCGCCATTGAAGCACCAATAAATGAAACAGGCACTTGAAGTATTCTTAATGCAAATGATATTTGCCCAACTTGCTCATTTGAATAAAAATAATTGAATAAAAAAATCAGCATATTAAATTGAAGAGCATCAATCAACGCTTGTGGTACATTGAACATTGGAAACTGTTTGTATTCTTTTGCAACAACAAAATTTTGCTTGAAATTGAAAACTGATTTTAAATCATCTAAAATTGGTTTCACTTTTTTGTAAACTAAGCTCCATGAAGCTACATAGCTCAAAAAATAACCAATCACCAAACCTAAATACCCAAACTGAAATAACCCAAAAAATATAGTTGCAAAGCCATTTGAAGCTGTATTTAAAATTCGTGACGAAGCAATAAGTTTATAATTTTTAATTCTACTTAAATATACTGTTGTAGCTTGATAAACAGCAATTGAAAACATGAGTAAGGGAATCCAAAACAAATTTTTTGTTACTTCATAATGGATAAACGGCAATGAAATTAATGAAATTAATTTTGCAAAGATAATGATCACAAATACAAAAATGCTTGTCAATAGGCTAGTGTGCAAAGCCACATGATAAAGCCTCTTCATTTTGGTTTCATCATGCGGTAGCATTATTGCAATATCGTATCTACCTGTAGCAATAATTGCCAAAATACTTGCTGATGATGTGATGACACTAAATGTTCCGAAATCTGATGGAGAATAAATTTTTGCTATAAAATAATACAACCCAAAGCTAATTGCCTGTGCTATTGCAGTGCCACCAACCAAAGTGGATACATTTTTAAAAAATGATGATTGTTTTAGTGTGTTGTAAATATTTGACATAAATACTTAATGACAAATATAGTTAGGATATAATCCTATTTTTTTAATTGCTATACATTGTTTTCAACCGTTGAAAGTTTATGAAATTTCTTCCAGAAAATAATTAATGAAACTAATATCACATAAACCAATGTTCCTATTAATGTTGAAAATGATGCTGCTTGAAATTTGTAATTTGGAATAAATAAAATATTTAAACTTACGTTCACCATTAGTGAAAATGAAACTGCTAAAATCAAATACCATTGTTTGAAATAAAGCTCCAAAGGCTTATGAACAAACATTCCTATTTGCCAAATAAATGATGCTGCTAAAATTGGCAATGCAATTGAATTGAAATTTTGTAGTTTGATATTCGTTAAAAATGTTAAAGCCCATTCACCTAAAAAAAATATTACTATCATTGAAATTATCATTAAACCTATTTCAAGTATCAATGAAGTTTTGATGATTGACCATGAAACCGAATATCTTTTTTCGTTCCATTCATTCACAACCCTGCTATGATTTGATAACAAAAAAGGCATACAAACAAAAGTTGCCAACTTGAAAAATAAATCATACACAGTTGAGTATAATCCTGCATCACCGTACCCATAGTTTTTTTCAATTATAAATCTATCAGCAAAGTTAAATGCACTTGATAGAAACAACCACAAGGCAATCGGAAGACCGTAACTCAACATTTTTTTTAACTCTTGTTGATGTTCATTAAATAAAACTAAAATTGAAATAAGTTTTAATTCACTTATGTTTTTCAAATACAAAATTGAAATAACTGATAACAATGAAATAAATAATGCCACAAAACCAATCCAAAAATTATAAAATGATAGCATTATAAAAACAGAACTTACAGCAAACCACATCATGTAAAAACTTGATTCAGTTAATGCGTATAATTTGCTATTTATATTTGATTGATAAATGGTTAAAAAATAAAACAATTGGGTGAATAGAAATGCGCTTCCGCCAATCAAAATGCTTAACAAAAAATTTACTTTGAAATAAATAACTGAGCTAAAAATCATTATTAGCATTAGTAAAATTGACATCCAAAATGAAATGGTAAAAAAAAATGCAGATTTCTGTTTTGAAAAACTTTCTTTGGTATTAAATCTTAAAATGCCTTGCTGAATCCAGCCAAAACAGAGCATGAAAAATGTAAACAAACTTGAATAAATTAATGAAAATTTCCCATATTCAACCTTACCTAAATATCTTACACCCAATATCACAAATGATAGATTAACTAACATTGGCAATAGCTTACCCACAAAATATGTTAAAATGTCTTTTTTCATTTTTACATTTTAACGTTAAAAATTTGCTCCCATTTTGCAATGTTAAACAACTTCCAAAGCATGTGTTGCGTTAATTTTTGAGGAATATTATTGTCATAAATTTTTCTCAGAATAACAGATTGCTGTATTGACTTAATGAAATAATCAGTATCGCTTAGCCAAATACTTTCAGGTGATTCAAAACCAATTTTTTTT
>JBDKJJ010000241.1:0-6093 GCA_039796635.1 Bacteroidota bacterium | reverse complement strand
TATAATGATAAATTACAAAATTAAAATTGCGAAGGAAAAAATAGAGAAAAGGATTTTGTTGCTGCTTTGTTGCAAATTTAAGCTGAATTTTTTCCTAACAAAAAGGAAGAAACCGAACAACCCATTATGGAAAGCAGCCCTGAACAATAAAATTGCAAAAGCGAATACCAAATAAGTATTCGCTTTTTTTTACGTTGATGGATAGCAGAATTATACCGATTACGTTTTCAATATAGTACAAATTTAGTTTCACTCATTTGTACTATTTCACACTGTATCGGCATTTACCACTTCAAAACTCCAAAATAGTTTGAACCATTTTGTTGTTGGAATTGGTATTAGCGATTTTTTTTTATAAAATCAATTAATAAGGGATTGGTATCTAAAGAATAATTTTTATCAATTACTCTTCGCCTACAAAGGTTTCGTTGGTTGAAATGTAGAAGCTGTTAAAACCTACACCCATTTTCAAACTCAAAATTCGGAGTTGCACCAATTCTAACATGGCTAAAAATATGAATACAGCATGTATTCTATCTTGGCATATTTCAAACATTTTTTCAAAAGGCGTTTCTTTATGATGCCTTGTAAGGGTTTGCAAATATGTTTTTGAATCTTCTAATGTATAATTATATCTCACCACAGTATGTTGCACTTGCTGCGATTGAGTGTTAAATCTATTCATTACTTTATCAAATGATTTTAATAATTTGAATAAAGTAAGTGAATGAATTTCGTGTTCGGTATTAAATTTTTCAGCTATTTCAGCTAATTCGGATGTTAAGTTGCCACGTTTCAATTGCTTCATTCTTATTTCTTCTAACGTGTGCAATTCAGGAAGCGCAGCTTTAAATTGTTTGTATTCTAAAAGCTTTTGAACTAATTCAGTTCGTGGGTCAATTTCATTTCCAAATTCATCTTTCTCTTTTCGGGGCAAAAGCATTTTGGCTTTTATCTTCATCAATGTAGCAGCAAACAAAATAAATTCGCTTGCCAATTCAATATTCATTTCACCCATTTTATGAATGTAATCCAAAAAATCTTTCGCTATTTTAGTAATAGGAATATCCTGAATATCTAATTCATCTCGTTCAATGAAGAACAATAAAAGGTCAAACGGACCCTCAAATTGAGCTAATTTTATTTCGTAAGTACTTGCCACGGGGTTGCAAATATATTTATTTTAGGTTTTAAAATAGCATTATAAATACCTTTCTGTAATAATTTTAAAATGATGAATTTGATGTCCTACCAATACATGACCTATGGCATTTATGCTTATTTCTGAATAATTTGCAACTCCTTTTTTTTGTAAATCAACCTCATCAAATGATTTAAAAAGTTGAATAGTGGCTTGTCGTACAGCTAAATATTCTTCTACAATATCATTTAAATTTCTGTGCTTAAATTTACTATTGTCAGCATAATCATTTTCATCAAAGCCAGGCAAATTTTGCTTTTCACCACGGCAAAAAGCTAATGCCCTATAGCTGAAAATTCTTTCTGTATCAATTAAATGAATTAGCAATTGTTTTATCGTCCATTTGTTTTCAGCATATTTATAATCAACTTTTTCATGAGGTATTTGGCGAACAAATTTTTCAAATTCTGTTGATGAATTTTCAAGTTGATTTATCAAATTATTATCATCAGCTAAATCAATATATTTTTTAAAATAGGAATTGTGTTCGTTTTCGGTTGGTTTCATGGTTTATAAATTTAAAAGTTGATTAATTTTTGAAGCATCAATTTCAATAATTTCATTGGGTTTGAAAATAGGTAAATAAAGTTTTTCAATACTAAATCTTATTAATCTTAAAGTCGGAAAGCCGCAGGCAGCCGTCATTTTGCGTACTTGTCGGTTTTTGCCTTCAGTTAGTGTTAAGGCAATCCAAGTATCACTTATATTTTTTCTGAATCGTATAGGAGGATTGCGTTCAGGAATAATTTTAATTTCATCATCAGTTAATAATCTGCATTTTGTTGGCAATGTTTTATGATTTTGTCCATCAATACTAATGCTTACTCCTTTTTCTATTTTGCTGAAAAAATCATGCGTTGGTATGCCTTCAACCTGTACCCAATATTGCCGCTGATGTTTCTTTTTAGGATTTAATAAAAGATTATTTAATGCTTTATCATTGCTTAAAATCAACAAACCTTCGCTGTCATAATCTAATCTGCCAACAGGATAAATATCTTTTGAAAATGTAAAATTAAAATTGGCTAATGTTTGCTTATCGCCTTCAGGGCTAAACTGACAAAGCATTTGAAATGGTTTGTAGATAGCGTAATACTGAAGGATAGACTTCTGCGGAAAATGTTTATTAGCAACCTCATCTTTATCTTCTCCAAAGAAGAAGATTGGTTTTTTCCTTTGAAGTCTTACATTAGTATTGGTCGGCTTTGGCTTGTTCAACATAATTTAAAATAAATTGGTCGAAATTATTTTTGTCCGCTGAAATAAATTCAACTTCAATTGGCATTACAAACAGATTAATTCCTTTTTCATCAAACCAATATTTAAATGGAATTAATCGCATAGCATCTTTTTCAGTAGTGATTAAATTAAAATCATCCCATGTTTTATTTTCTTTTGAAACAGCTCTGTACATCATTTCTAAATCTGTAATTTCAAAACGATGATGGTCAGAGAATGAAACAGGGATTACTTTTTCGCCATTTTTTTCCACATGTTTTAATAATAATTTATGGTCGGCAATGCCTGTTAAAAGGATAGTTTCAAGCTGATTATTAAACTCAGTATCATTAAAAAATGAAAATGCATTTCCGTATTTTATATAACTAAAAAATATAGGTGCTGCTGAATATTTTTTAATGGAGGTTTTAATTTTGTTTTTTTCTTCGGTAGTAATTTCCGAAGGCGATTTAGTTACTACAATTGCATGTGCTCTTTTGGCTCCGTTTCTGAATTCACGAAGTAAACCCATCGGCAATAAATAATCGTTGGTAAATAAATTATCGTATCGAGTTAAAAGAATATTACAGCCAGCATTCACTGCTCTATGCTGATATGCATCATCTAAAATTACTGCATCAATATCGGCTGAAGTAGCTAACAAATCGGCAATTCCAAGTATTCTGTTTTCAGCAACTGCCACAAAAATATTTTTAAATTTTTTACTGTATTGCAATGGTTCATCGCCAATTAAATCAGCGGTTGAATTTTCATCAGCCAATACAAAGCCAGTGCTTTTTCTTTTGTATCCTCGGCTCAATGTGGCTGGCAGCAAATGATGGGCTTGAAATAATCTAATTAAGTATTCAACATGTGGTGTTTTTCCAGTTCCGCCAGTGCTTAAATTACCAACGCAAATTATCGGAAAATCGTAATCAATTGAACCATAGATTTTGGTTTTATACAAATAATTTCGAACCAATATTATTGCGCCATATAAAATTGAAAACGGAAATAAAAAAAAACGAAGGATAAGCAATGTGTTTCAGGGCTTGGTTAAAATAAATGTTTAATTCGGGTGGCATTCAATCTGAATCCAATTCCAAAATAATTTTCAGATTTGTTATAGGCTGCATAATCCGATTTTTGATTTCGATAGATGCCATGAAAATCAATGAAGCAATTATGCATTAATTTATAACTCAGCGTAAAATCGGCCATCATAGTTATTGATTTTACACCAACTCCAATTGGGTATGGATATTTACCATCACCACCATCGCCCATATTTCTGGAAATACGATTGTTGTAAGAAATTAAAGGATTGCCTCCCCACATATATTTTCCTTTTAATGAATCTAAACCTTGTAATATGTTTGAAAAATAGACTGTAAATGAAAATCGTGAATTGGCTTGGTAGTATATTTTAGCAACTAACTCTTTCAAATTGGCTCCGTTAGGGTGTGCTAATATTTGATTATAACTGCTGTAATTTCCTAATCCTACAGTGTCATGATGTGAATAGGTAAACGGACGAATAATATTTGCCTCACCTTGTACATCTAAATTATTAATTCCTAAAAAATCAATCCATTTTATACCAGCTTGCATAGCATATTTATTTGTCCAAGCTTTTTTATTTGCTGTGAAATATGAGAATTTAAATTCATCTAAATAAAACTGACCGTAAAGCTGAATTTTTTTTGCAAAAATATATTTCATGTCAGTTCCCATTGATGCATTATCGCTACTGCCAAGTGATTGTTCAACTGAACGATAAAAAATAATGGGGTTTAAATAACCAAATTCATAACCTTGATTTCCTCTTGCAAAAATAACAGATTCAAATAAGCCAAATTGTAAATTTGGTAGTGCATTATATGATAAATGGTGCATTACAGCATATTTTCTATCTAATAATTTATCATAATGATTATCTAACCATTGACGAGTTAATTGCAAATAAAGATTTTGGTAATCAAATTTTTTATAGTGAGTGCTCACTTTTAAAAACGGAGTTGAGTTTGCATTATCACTTAAAAAAAGTGAACGAATACCATCGCCAATAAAATTTCTATCCTGACCAAAAGTGAAATGAACAAATTTTGTAGCTGAAAAAGTAATGTAACCTCGAGCATCTAAAAAATCTTGTTTTGTAGGGTCGTTTTTAAATACTTTGTAGTAGCCCATTCCGGGTACTGCATAATTTTTTGCAATATAACTTTTTACATATTCTGGTGAGTTGATTTGGTTATCAGTAAAGTAGGAATAGAAACCAATTTTATTTGAAATATTGCCTGAAACTTCAACTCCACGGCTGTTGTTAAATCTGTTCGCAGTGTTGAATGAAGATTTGCCAACTTGGTAATTAATCACAGGATTGAGTTTCACCACAAAATTATGATCATTGTATAAATAGAAATCTGTTTTGTATTTGTAAATAGATTTAAGGATAGGGTAAGTGCTTTCGGCATCAGCTCTATCTTCTGCATATTCTAAATTGTCATTATAAATGCTCTGAATATTTTTATCGTACAATTTTGAATTTTTAGTTTCAGTAGAATCAACAGCAAGTAAAAAATCTACCACATTTTGTCTACTGTAACCTTTTAAAGTTGGGTTAAAATTTTCAGGTATTTTGCCTGTTGAAATGATAATATGCTCAACCCAATTATAATCATCTCTGCCTAATTGCAAATTGGTGCTTTGAGCATTTGCCATCACATTGCACATCAAAAACAACACACCTGCAAATAATAATTTTCTCATAGTTTTATTTATCTGTCTGAACAATATAATTTTTTCAAAAATAGATTTTTTTTTTCAAACCTCAGCATTAGCTAATCCAACTTAAACATATTTTGTCATTAATAGTATAATTTACTTTTATTGAACCGTATTTTTTTGTGCTTATTAAAGCATAATTATCATGTATTTCATGCAAGATTATTTCTGAAATAAATTCAATATTTTGTAATCGCATCCATTTAAAAACCGATTCTTTAATACTCCAAAGTATGCTGTAGTAAATAGTTTTATCAGTTTCTGACATGATTTTTTTTGATAAAATAGCTTGCTCTTCAATGCTTGAAAATTTATGAGCTATTTTTAAAACCTTGTCTTGAATACAAAAAACATCAACTCCAATTTTATTTTCACCAATGGCTACCATAGCCCAATTGCCATCATGCGAAATAGAAATATGTTGACTCGAATTAGCTAAATAAGGTCTTTTAAATTCATCTTTTTGTATTTGCGACGCATCATTAGTATTGGTTAATAACGATAAAGCATAGCGGCTGGCAGCAAATTGCAATTTTCTGGTTTCAGCTTTTATGTGATGATATTCATCACTCCAATGGATAAGCTTATTTTCAAAAAAAGATAATGGCTCGGTAATATGCCACAAAACTATTTTAAAATTTGGTTGTTCTATTTCGAGTTGTTTAGGCAACGGATTGAAATTGTTTTTTATTTTTGCGCAAATTAACATAAAGCCTCCACATGATTTTATCTGACGTAAAAATTTTAGAAGAAATTGAAAAAGGAACAATTTTAATTGAACCTTATAATCGTGAATGTTTGGGTACAAATAGCTATGATGTGCATTTAGGTAAATATTTAGCTATTTACAAAGACCGTGTTTTAGATGCTAAAAAGCACAATGAAGTAG
Source organism: Bacteroidota bacterium (assembly GCA_039796635.1). Lineage (GTDB taxonomy): Bacteria > Bacteroidota > Bacteroidia > Chitinophagales > CAIODY01 > CAIODY01. Next base: position 1 of record JBDKJJ010000241.1, on the reverse strand, counting down.
A